>NZ_JALPKQ010000017.1:0-109879 GCF_051383655.1 Geodermatophilus sp. CPCC 205761 | reverse complement strand
GCCGGCACCCGGCGGCCGGACCCGGCCCGCCCGGCCCGCCCGGCCGGCGCGTCCGGCCGCCGGGCCCGGCTCAGCTCCGCCGAGTGCCCACCACCGAGGACCGGGGCGAGGGCCGGCGGCACCGTGCTGTCCACCGTGGGGACCACCGCCAGTTCCACCCCGAAGATCGGGCGCAGGTCAGCCGCCCGGCAGGCGAGGGCGAACTTCACCGCGCCGTAGAGCCCGTCGCGGTCGGTCAGCGCCAGCGCCCGCATGCCGTGCTCGGCCGCCCGGGTGACCAGGTCGGCCGGGTGGTTGGCCCCGTACTGCATGGAGTAGCCCGAGGCGACGTGGAGGTGGACGAAGGGGTCGACAGTCACGAGTCCGACTCGCTGGCGCTCGTCGGCCGCGTTCCTGGCAGTGCTGTGTCCCTTGGTGAGCTCGCGAGCTCGCTCACTTCCCGTTCCGGTGCTCGGAGCCGCCGACCACCCGCGGCCGCGCCCGCCGGGGGGACTCGGACGCCGGGGTGCTGCCCAGGATGGTCTCGACCACGGAGAGGAAGGCGCCGACGTCGCGGACCAGGTCGTCGGCCTCCCGCTCGGTGACCGCCCGGGAGAGCCCGGCCTCCGCGGCGGCCCGCTTGGCGGCACCGGCGGCGAAGAAGGTGGCCCACTCCTCCAGTTCCGGCGCCACCTGGCCGAGCAGCACCCAGGCGCTGCGCGGCCGCCGGCGACCGGACTCCGGGCGGGTGCGGGCGGCCAGCACCGCCGCGGCAGCCCGCAGCGCGCCCAGGTGGGCGGTGGCGTAGCGCTGCCGCGCATCGGTGCTCGCCGCCGCCTCGGCCAGCGCCCGGGAGGCCTGGTCGAGCAGCTGGGTGGCCGCCGGGGGCAGCGGCGGGGGCAGGGGCAGCTGGTCGGCCATGACGCGGACGGCGCCCATCAGTCGTGCACCCGCACGAGCGACCAGCGGTTGACCGTGGACTCCCAGCTGAGGTCGAAGACACCGGCGAAGCTCATCCGTGACCGGCCGGCCCGCACCGCCTCGACCCGCCACACCTCGCGGGTGGCGACCAGCTCGGCCGAGGCGCCCCCGGCGGCCTCGGGTTCCCGCTGCCACCACGGCGCGGTCTCCACCCACGAGTCGAGCAGCTCGCCCACGACGTACCGCGACTGCCCGCGCCAGAACTGTGCCGGACCGAGCGCCCCGCGCTCGACCTGGACCTCCTCACCGACCCGACCGCCGACCCCACCCAGCACCCGGCTCATGACAGACTCCCCACCGCTCCGCGCCGCCCGGCCGGCCCCGGCCCACCGCACCGGGTGGGGAAGGACCCGGGTGCGGTGGGAGGCCGGCACGTGTGTTCGAACGCGTGTTCGAACACGTCGAGTAGACCCGACCCTGCTGACGACGTCAAGCGGGGCGCGCAGGGTGTGGCGGCGGGCGCGTCGGGGACCCCAGCGGAGGCCGGGGGGCGATGGCAGGATTCGACCCATGAGCCGACCCGAGCACCCGCGGGTGGCGGCCATCGCCCACCTCCTGGCCCAGGCCGGCGCGGCCGGGGACGTGCGCGAGCTCCCCGAGGGTGCCCGCACCGCCGCGGCGGCCGCCGCCGGGCTCGGGGTCCCGGTCGGGGCGATCGCCAACAGCCTGGTGTTCGACGTCGGCGGCGCGCCCCTGCTGGTGCTCACCAGCGGCGCCCACCGGGTCGACGTCGGGAAGGTCGCCGCGCTGCTCGGCGTCCCGGGTCTGGCCCCCGCCTCCCCCGACTTCGTCCGCCGGCACACCGGCCAGCCGATCGGCGGCGTCGCGCCGATCGGGCACCCCGAGCCGATCGGCACGCTCGTCGACGTGGAGCTGGCCAGGTACGAGCAGGTGTGGGCCGCCGCCGGGCACCCGAACGCGGTCTTCCCGACCACCTACGACGAGCTGCTGCGCCTGACCGACGGCACCGCGGCCGAGGTGGGCACCGGCCCGACCACGCTCGCCGAGGCGGCTCCGTGACCGGCACGACGCCGGCTGCCCGCGTCACCGAGCTGCCCACCCGGTGGCTGCGTGACCACATGCACGAGGCGCTCGCCATCTACGGCGCGGCCATGGGCTACGCGCCGTCGGTCGTCGCCGGCCGGTACGGCTACGCCATCCAGCACACCGAGCGCTCCGGGTTCCGCGCCGTGGGCGCGTTCGTCGAGTCCCCCGAGGGCGAGACCCTGGTCGGCTTCGGCTACGGCTACCTCGTCGCGCCCGGCCAGTGGTGGCACGACCAGGTGCGCGCCGCCCTGGACCGGCGGACGGCGAAGCGCTGGCTGCCCGGCGGCTTCGAGGTGTGCGAGCTGCACGTGCACCCCGACCACCAGAGCCGCGGGCTGGGCCGGCAGCTGCTGCACGCCCTGCTCGAGGGCCTGTCCCACCCGGCGGCCCTGCTGTCCACCCCGGACAACGACACCAAGGCCTTCCGGCTGTACCACGCCGACGGCTTCGTCGACCTCGCCCGCAACTACCACTTCCCCGGCGACTCCCGGCCGTTCGCGATCCTCGGCGCCCGCCTCCCGCTGCGGCCGCCGCCCCCGCGCTCCGACCGCGCGTGACCGGCGCCGACACCTCCGTCGACGCCGTCGTCGTCGGCGCCGGGCACAACGGGCTGGTCGCGGCCTGCTACCTGGCGCGGGCGGGACTGCGCGTGGAGGTGGTCGAGCGCGACGAGGTGCTCGGCGGGGCGGTGTCCACCGTCGAGCGGTGGCCCGGCGTGCGCGTCGACCGCGGCTCCAGCGCGCACGTCATCATCCGGCAGAGCGGCATCCCCGAGGAGCTGGAGCTCGCCGCGCACGGCCTGCGCTACGTCGACTGCGACCCGTGGGGCTTCGCTCCCGCCCCCGCGCCGGGCGACCCCGGTCCGGACGGGCGGCCGCTGGTCTTCTCCGTCGACCTCGACGCCACCTGCGCGTCGATCGAGGCGGCCTGCGGACCGGCCGACGCCGCCGCCTACCGCCGCTTCGTCGACGTGTGGGCGCCGCGCAGCCGGGCGGTGGCCGCCTCCTTCGGCCGGCGCCCCGACGCGGCCGGCCTGCTCCGCTCGTTCTGGCCGCTGGGCGCCCCGGCCGGGGGCCGGCCGCGCACCCCCGGCGGCGATCTCGCCGTCGACTTCCTCGGGTCCGGCGACGCCCTGCTCGACCGCTGGTTCACCAGCGAGCGGCTCAAGGCGGCGCTGGCCTGGTTCGGCGCGCAGTCGGGCCCACCGATGTCCGAGCCCGGCACGGCCGCGATGGTCGCCTGGGCGACCCTGCTGCACGACGTCCCACCCGGTCACCCGGTCGGCGGCTCCGGCGGGCTCACGCAGGCGCTGCGCCGCCGGCTGGAGGCCGACGGCGGGCGGGTGGTGCTCGGCGACGGCGCCGCCGCGCTGCTGGTCGAGGGCGGCCGGGTCACCGGGGTGCGGACGACGTCGGGACGGCGGGTGGCCGCCCCGGTCGTGGTCGCCGCCTGCCACGTGCTGGCCACCCGCGACCTGGCCGGCGCGCACGCCCCACCCGCCCTCGCGCGGGCCGCCCCGCCGCTGGGCAACGGCTTCGGCCTCGTCGTCCGGGCGCTGACCGACGCCCCGCCGGCCTATCCCGGCGTCCCGGCCGAGCAGGCGCTGGGCGGCCTGCAGCTGCTGTGCACCGACCGCGCCCAGCTCGCCGCGGCGCACGGCGACTGGCTGGCCGGCCGGCTGCCGCGCGAGCCGGTGCCCCTGGCGATGTGCTTCTCCGCGAGCGACGACACCCTCGCCCCGCCGGGGCAGCACGTGGTCACCGTCTGGGGGCAGTGGTACCCGTACGCGCTGGCCGACGGCACCGACTGGGACGCCCTCGCGGAGGCGGAGGCCGCCCGGCTGATCGGGGCCGTCGACCGGTTCGCCCCCGGCCTCGCCGACTCGGTACAGCGGCTGTACGTCCAGACGCCACTGTCGCTGGAACGGGAACTGTCCCTGCCGCGTGGCAACGTCATGCACGTGGAGATGGGGCTGGCCAGCATGTTCGTCCTGCGGCCCACCCCGGCGCTGTCCGGGTACCGGGTGCCCGGGCTGCCGGGGCTCTACCTCGCCGGCGCCTCCACCCACCCCGGCGGCGGGGTGTCGGGCAACTCCGGCCGGACCGCCGCCCGCGTCGTGCTGACCGACCGGGGCCTGCCCGCCCGTGCCCGCGCCGCGGCCGGTCGGGTCGCCCGCCGGCTCGGGGCCCGCGCGTGACCGGCGGGCCGGCGCTCCGCACGGGCAGCCGTGCCGCGCTGCTGCCCTGGGTGCCGGCGGTGCTGCTCGTCGTCACCGCGATCGGCTACCCGCTCACCGACGGCACCGCCCGCACCGCGGTGAGCTGGGCGATCGTGCTGCTCGGGTCGGCGCTGTCGGTCGGACACGCCGCGGTCAGCCGGGGCGCGCGCACCGGCGCCGGCGTGCTGGTGACCACGGCCGCCACGGCGGTGGTGTTCGAGGCGGTCGGCCTGGCGACCGGCGTCCCGTACGGCTCCTACACCTACAGCGACGACCTCGGCCCGACGCTGCTGGGCGTGCCGTTCCTCGTGCCGCTCGCCTGGCTGATGATGGCCTGGCCCAGCTGGCTGCTGGCCGCCCGGCTGACCCGGGACGTGCGCGCGGGGTGGCGGCGGCCGGCCCGGGTCGGCGTCGCCGCCGCCGTCTTCGCCGCCTGGGACGTCGTGCTGGACCCGCAGATGGTGCAGGCCGGGTTCTGGACGTGGGCGCACCCGCGGCCGTCGCTGCCCGGCATCGACACCGTGCCGCTGACCAACCTGGCCGGCTGGCTGCTGGCCGGGGTGGTGCTCATGACGCTCCTGGACCTCCTCGTGGAGCGCACCGCCGCCGGTCCGGCGCGCGCCGGCGACGGCGCTCCGCTGCTCGCGCTGGCGTGGATGACCCTCGGTGGCGCGCTCGCCCACGCCGGCTGGCTGGATCTGCCCGGGTCCGCGGCCTGGGGGGTCGTCCTCGCCGTCCCGGTGGTGGTGGCGCTGGTGGTCCAGGCACGGCGGGCGCGGTGACCGGGCGCGGACGGTCCCCCAGCGGTGCCGGCGGCGCCGGCCTGGTGCGCGGCCTCGCCGCGACGGCGGTCGCCGGGGCGGTGCACGCGGCGGTCAACGCGGCCCTGCTGCGGCGACCGCCGGACCGGCCGCCGCCGGTGCGCCGTCCGGTCACCGTGGTCGTCCCGGTGCGCGACGAGGAGGCGCAGGTCAGCGGCTGCCTGACCGCGGTCCTGGCCCAGCAGGGGGTGCCCGACCTGAGCGTGGTGGTGGTCGACGACGGCTCGACCGACGGCACGGCCGCGGCGGTGCGGGCGGTGGACGATCCCCGGGTGCGGCTCGTGGCCGCCGGCGACCCGCCGCCGGGCTGGCTCGGCAAGCCGCACGCCTGCGCGCGGGGTGCGGCCGGCGGGGCCGACGACGGCGTGCTGGTCTTCGTCGACGCCGACGTGCGGCTGTTCCCCGACGCGGTCGCCGGCGCGGTCGCCGTGCTCGAGGCGCACCGGCTGGACCTGGTGTCCCCGTGGCCGCGGCCGCTGACCGGCACACCGGCCGAGCGGCTGGTGCAGCCGCTCGGGCCGTGGCTGTGGGTCACCACGCTGCCGGTGCGCGTGGCCGAGCGGTCGCCGCGGCCGTCGCTGACCGCGGCCAACGGGCAGTTCCTGGTCGTGACGCGGGCGGCGTACGCGGCCGCCGGCGGGCACGCGGCGGTGCGCGGCGAGGTGATCGAGGACGTCGCGCTGGCGCGGGCGGTGAAGCGGGCCGGCGGCCGGGCGGTGCCGGTCGACGGCTCGCGGCTGGCCGCCTGCCGCATGTACGAGGGCTGGCCGGCGCTGCGGGCGGGCTACACCAAGTCGCTGTGGGGCTCGGTCGGCGGCTCGCCGGCCGCGACGGTCGCCGTGGCGGCCGGGCTGACCGCCGTGTGGGTGCTGCCGCCCGTGGCGGCGCTCCGCGGGTCCCGCGCCGGGCTGGCCGGCTACGCGGCGGGGGTCGCCTCGCGGGCGGTGTCGGCCGCCGCCACCGGCAGCCGGGTGTGGCCGGACTCGCTGGCGCACCCGCTGTCGGTGCTGCTGTTCGACGTGCTGCTGGCCGGCTCGGTCGCCGGCCGCCGCCGGGGCACGCTGTCCTGGCGCGGCCGCCCGGTCGGTCGGCGCCCGCCGGCGCGGGAGACGATGGCGGGGTGACCAGCCCGGACGCGCGCGTGGAGTTCGACCCGGCCGCCATGGACGGCAACGCCTTCTACCGCGTGCTCAACTCGGTGGTGGTGCCGCGCCCCATCGCCTGGGTCTGCAGCCGGTCGGCGGACGGTGTGCTCAACCTGGCGCCGCACTCGTTCTACACCGTCGCCTGCGTCGACCCGCCGGTCGTGCAGTTCACCTCGGTCGGCCGCAAGGACTCGCTGCGCAACGTCGAGACGACTGGCGAGTTCACCGTCAGCCTCACCCCCGAACCGCTGTTCGAGCAGGTCAACGCCACGGGCACCGACTTCCCGCACGGCGTGAGCGAGGCCGAGCAGTGCGGCGTCCGGCTCGAGGACAGCCGGCGGGTCACCGTCCCCCACGTCGCGGAGTCTCCGGTCGCGGTCGAGTGCACGCTGCACTCGACCCTGCGGCTGGGCGACAGCACCGTCGTCTTCGGCCGAGTGCAGCTGATCACGGTGTGGGAGAGCGCGGTGCGGGACGGCCGGCCGCGGATCGAGCAGCTGCAGCCGCTGGCCCGCCTGGGCGGCAACGAGTGGTCGACGATCGGCGAGGTCAGGGAGATCCGGCGGATCTCCTACCGCCGCTGGTCGGAGGACCCCTCCATCGGCGAGCACCTGCGCGACGACTGACGCTCACCCGGGCAGGTGGGGGGCGACCTCGTCGGCGGCGTCGGTGCCGAACGCGGCGGCGAACCGCTCGAGGAACGGCTGCTTGAGCAGCGTGTACTCCTGGGTGCCGATCACCTCGACCGCCTCGGTGGCCACCGCCGAGCCCAGCTGGGTGGCCCGCTCCAGACCCAGCCCCCACATCCGGCCGGCGATGAACCCGGCGCGCAGGGCGTCACCGCCGCCGGTCGGCTCCACCGGCTTGGTCTCCGGCACGGCGATCACCGAGATCGGCTCGGCGTCGGCCTGCCGGACCAGCACGCCGTCCGCCGCCCGGGTGGTGACCCACACGCCGACCCGGTGCAGCACCTCGTCGGCGGTCCACTCGGTCTTCTGCAGCAGCAGCGCCGCCTCGTACTCGTTGGTGAACAGCACGTCGGCGCCGTCCACGAGCTCGCGGATCATCTCGCCGTCGGCCCAGGCCAGCTGCTGGCTCGGGTCGGCGGCGAAGCGGTACCCGCGGGTCCGGCACTCCTGGGTGTGCCGGACCATCGCCGTCGGGTCGTTGGGGCCGATGACGACGATGTCCGGGTCGCCCACCCGCCGGGCGACCGGCGCGAGCTCGATCGCGGACGCCTCGCTCATCGCGCCCGAGTAGAACGAGGCGATCTGGTTGTTCACCGCGTCGGTGGTGCAGACGAACCGGGCGGTGTGCTTGAGCTCCGACCAGTGCACGCTGCCGGTGTCCACCCCGTGCCGGTTCAGCCAGGCCTGGTAGTCGGCGAAGTCGCTGCCGACGGCGCCGACGAGCACCGGCCCCAGCCCGAGCAGTCCCAGCCCGTAGGCCATGTTCGCGCCCGCGCCTCCGCGGTGCTGGACCAGGTCGTCCACCAGGAAGGACAGCGAGACGTTCTCCAGCTGGCCCTCGACGAACTGCTCGGTGAACTTCCCGGGGAAGGTCATGAGGTGGTCGGTGGCGATCGATCCGGTGACGACGACGGGCACGGGGCGCTCCCTCGGTGTGGCGACGGGTGGGACGTCCGGCGCGGGGTCGGGCCCAGGTGAACGGCGGGTGGCTGGCACCGCACACCCTAGGAGGCCAGCCGCCCGGACGCCCAGCGGAGTCAGTCGGCCAGCGCCCTCCGCAGCGCCGTCCCGAGCTGTGCGACGCCGGCGACGCCGAGCAGGCAGCCCGCGGCGGTGCCGCAGGTCACCACCGCCGCGACGACGTCCAGGCCGGACAGCACGCCGGCTCCGCCGAGGGTGAGACCGGTCATCGCCACCCGCGTCGGGCGCTCCCACACCGAGACCGCGCCGGTCTCGGCGACCCCCGCCTGGCCGGCGCGGGCGCGCAGGTAATCGGGCAGCCAGCACAGCGCCCCGTAGGCCGCGGCCAGCCAGCCCGGCGCGCCGGCGACCCACAGTGCGGCGGCGAACGCGGCCTCGCTGAGCCGGTCCACCGCGGAGTCCAGCACGAATCCGCGGCGCGAGGCCCGGCCGGTGGCGATCGCGAGGGCTCCGTCGAGGGAGTCGAGGACGGCGGAGACCCCCACGAGCACCCCGGCCAGCACCAACCACGGCCCGCCGGCCCAGGCCGGGACCACGGCGGTGACGGCCACGGCCAGCCCGAGCGCGGTGGCCGCGATCGGCGGCAGGCCGGCCAGCGGGCGGGCCAGCGCGTAGGCGCCCGACAGCCAGCCGCGGACCAGCCGGCTCCCGGCCGGATCCGTCCCGCCGTGCCAGTCCGCCCACGCCGCCAGGTACTCGTCCCGGCTCAGCACGGCGCTCCTCGCACCCCCGCAGTCCACCAGTCCCGCCGCCTCCGGGCACGCACCGGGCACAGTGGAGGGGTGTTCGCCGGCCTCGCACCCGCCCGCCGCCGGCTGGTGGTGGGGGTGCTGGCCCTGCTCGTCGCCGCCGTCCTGGTCGCCGCCACGGCGCTGCTGCTCGACCGGTCGCCGGGCACGGCCGGCGGGCCGATGGCCCAGGACCGGCCGGGGCCGGTCCTGCTGGTCCCGGGTTACGGCGGGTCGGTGCGGTCACTGGATCCCCTCGCCGACCGGCTGACCGCCGAGGGGCGGGACGCGACGGTCGTGCCGGTCCCCGGCGACGGCACCGGCGACCTCGCGGCCGCGGCCGACGCCCTGGCCGCCGCCGTGGACGAGGCGCTGGAGCGGACCGGAGCCGGCAGCGTCGACGTCGTCGGCTACTCGGCCGGTGGGGTGGTCGCCCGGCTCTGGGCCGCCGACGGCGGTGCCGACGTCGCCCGCCGCGTCGTGACGCTCGGCTCGCCGCACCACGGGACCACGATCGCCGACCTGGCCGGCGCCGTGGCGCCGGGCCGCTGCCCGGAGGCCTGCCGGCAGATGACGACGGGCAGCGCGCTGATCGCCGCCCTCAACGCCGGCGACGAGACCCCCGACGGCCCGGCCTGGGTGTCGATCTGGACCGAGCAGGACGAGACGGTGACCCCACCGGAGTCCGCGCGGCTGGAGGGGGCGCTGAACCTGCCGGTGCAGTCGGTCTGCGCCGGCGCCCGCGTGGGCCACGGCGACCTGCCGCGCGACCCCCTGGTGCAGGCCATGGTGCTCGCCGGGCTCGGCCCCCGGGAGCCCGCCGAGCTGGGTCCCGCCGACTGCGCGCGCCTCGGCGGCTGACGCGAGCCGACCCCGTCCCGACGCGAGGTCTCAGCTGGTGACGTCCTTGGTGGTGAAGTTCGCCCACGCCGCGGCCAGCAGCACCCCGACGTAGACGCCCTGCAGCGCCAGGCCGCGGGTGACGTCCCGCCACAGGACCGGGTCGCGGAACAGGTCGACGAAGGCCAGCCAGTAGCGCGTGGGCAGGTACGGCGCGATCGGTGAGGCGGCGTCGAGGGTGAACAGCAGCGAGGACGCGACCAGCACCGCGAGCGCGCCGAGGGCGGCGGCCAGCGGCGAGTCGGTGAGCGTGGAGAAGAACAGCCCGAAGGCGGCGACGCCGAGCATCGACACCGTCACGTACCCGATGGCCAGCAGCGTGCGCGCGAGGAGCTCCTCCGGGGTCAGCGAGGTGCCCGACACCGACGTCCCCGCGAGCGGCCGGGCGTCGAACAGCGCCGTCCCCACCAGGTAGCCGACCCCGGCCACGACGAGCACGGTGACCAGGACGAAGGCGACCACCGCGACCAGCTTGGCCACCAGCAGGCGGGTGCGGCCGGCCGGGCGGGCCAGCAGGTAGCGCAGCGTCCCGGCCTGGGCCTCCCCGGCGACCGAGTCCCCGGCCACCACGGCGACGGCGACGGGCAGGAACAGCGGCAGCACGATGGCCAGGGCGGCGAGCGGGAACAGCGCCCCGTTGGTGAGGACGGCGGACAGGAACGGCGGCCCCTCCCCCGGCCGCGGCGCGAGGTCGGTGAGCTGCAGCAGCACCGCCACGAGCACCGGCAGCGCGTTGAGGACGGCGATCGTCACCCACGTGCGCGGCCGGCCGAACAGCTTGCGCAGCTCGACGCCGATCACCGCGGCCCCTCCACCCGGTCGGGGCTGGCGCCCGCCGCGGCGAGCACCACCTCCTCCAGCGAGGGCCGCTGCAGCGCCAGCGCGGTCACCGGCACGCCCGCGCCGACGAGCAGCGCGTTGACCTCGGCCGGGTCGTCCCCGCGGACCACCACGCGGGTGCCGTCGACGGAGAGGACCCGCCCGTCGAGCACCGCCCGGGCCCGGTCGGCCGCCGGCGTGGTGACGAGGGTCGCGCCGGTGGGCGCGGTGAGCGTGGCCAGGTCGTCCTGGAGCACGAGCCGGCCGCGGTCGAGCACCCCGACCCGCGTGCACAGCTGCTCCACCTCGGCGAGCAGGTGGCTGGACAGCAAGACCGTCGTCCCGCCGCGGTGCAGGTCGAGCAGCAGCGCGCGGACCTCGGTGATGCCCTGCGGGTCCAGGCCGTTGGTCGGCTCGTCGAGCACGAGCAGCTCGGGCCGCCGCAGCAGGGCGGCCGCCAGCCCCAGCCGCTGGCGCATGCCGAGGGAGTAGGCCCGGACCGGACGGCGGCCGACGCCGCTCAGGCCGACCTGCTCGAGCACCTCGTCGATCCGCCGCCGTCGGGTGCGGCGCGGCCCGCCGGGGCCGGCGGCGTCGACCAGGGCGAGATTGGCCCGGCCGGAGAGGTGGCCGTGGTGCGCGGGCCCCTCGACCAGCGCGCCGACGCGCGGCAGCACCCGCCGGCCGGCGCGCGGCATCCGCTCCCCCAGCAGCTCCACCTCGCCGCTGGTGGGCAGCACCAGCCCGAGCAGCATGCGCACCGTCGTCGTCTTGCCCGACCCGTTGGCGCCGAGGAAGCCGTAGACGTCGCCGGCGCGGACGTCGAGGTCGATGCCGTCGACGGCGCGCAGCCGGCCGTACCGCTTGACCAGCGCGCGGGTGCGGATCACCGGGCGGCCCCGGGCAGCGCGGCGGCGGCCTCGGCCAGCGCGTCGAGGGTGACGGTCCCGGTGAGCACGTACGCGCCGCCGCGGGGCCGGTCGACCACCATCAGCCCGAGCGGGCCCGCCGACAGCCGGGCGCCGAGCTCGTCGACGACGGCGTCCGGGCTCCCGCGCAGCGCGCGGCGCAGGCCGCCGGCCAGCCGCGGCGACACCGGGGCGACCGCGAGCAGGGTGACGCCGCGGCCGTACACCCCCACGGCGGGCGGCACGCCCTCGAGCGGGCGGCGGGGCAGCCCGGCCAGCTCGCCCGGCAGCGGCACCCGCATCGCGCGCCGGCCGGCCTCGGCCAGGAGGTCGTCGGTGTCCGGCGCCGTCCCGACCGACGCCTCCGGCGGCGGGGTGAACGCCACCACCGCGGCCGGCGGGACGGCGAGGTCGAGGTCGAGGAAGCGGGTGTCCAGAGCCGCCCGGGCGGCCCCCGCGGCGACGACCTCCACCTGCAGGGGCAGGCCGGTGGCGGGGTCCACCCACACGTCGACGCGCGCCACGGAGGACGCGGGCTCGGCCGGGACCAGCCGGACGCCGAGCGCCTCCCGGCCGGCCACCCGGCGGGCGCCGATCCGGGACAGCTCCCCGTCGGCGGCCTCCGACAGCAGCCGCCGGCCGAGCGGCGCGGGCAGCAGGTCCGGCGCGGCGGGCAGGGCGAGCGCCCCGGGCCCGCCCCGGACGGCGGCGAGCCCCTCGTACTCCCAGGTCCAGGTCCCTCCGGGGTCGCGGTGCACGCCGGTCTCCCCCGCGGCGGTGAGGACGTCGACCCGGTTCTCGGTGGGCCCGCGCCACCACACCCGCATCGTCGTCCGGTCGCTGAGCAGGTCGGCGACGCCGGTCAGCTGGTCGGTCACCGGCAGGCTGAGCCCCCCGGCCGACACCGCGAAGCCGGAGAACCCCACGTCCGCGCTGGCCAGGACGGCGTCCCGCAGCTCGGCCGCGGGGACGTCGGCGTCGTCGGCGGGCAGCGCGGCCACCAGCGAGGGCAGCGCGACGAGGGTGCCGACCAGCGCTCCGACGACCGCCCAGCGCCGGACCGCCCCGTGCGCCCGCGCGGCCATGCGGCCAACGTACGTGCCGGCCGAGGTCGCGACGGCGTGGGAGCCCGCTCCGGTGCCCGACTCGGGCACCCTGGAGGGAACGGGATCGTGCGCGCGGACGGGCGACCGGCCGCGGCGGGGAGGACGAGGACATGAGTGCGGGTGGCCCCGGGGCCGAGGAGCTGTGGCCGACCCGGTACCTGACCGCCGGCCAGCTGGTGGTCCTCCGGTCGCCGCGTCCGCCGGCGTGGGCCCCGGCTCCGCCGCCGAGCTGGACCCAGCTGCGGGACGCCGCCGTCCGGCTGGACTGGCTGGACCGGATCGGCCGGGAGTGGCTGCGGCTGCCCCCGAACCAGCAACTCGCGATCGCCCTGCTGCTGTTCTTCTTCACCGCCGGGGTCGGGCTGCTCGTCCCGGTGGCCGGTGTCGTGGTGCACCGGTACCGCCGCGAGGAGGCCGCCGTGGTCCCCGCCGCGCCGCCCGCAGCCCCGCTGTCCCTGTCGCCCGAGGCCGCGCTCGCCGCCTGGGACACCACCGAGGCCCGGATCGCCGCGGCGGCCGGCCGGGCGTGGGCGGAGACGGTCCGCGAGCCGGCCTGGCAGTCGCCGTTCCTCGCGCAGAGCCGGGCGGCGTTCGACGGGCAGGCCGAGGTGGACCGGATCGTCGACCTGGCGCTGCGCATCCGGCAGGCCCGCGTGTCCCTCGGCGTCCGACCGGCCGGGCCGGCCGCGGAGTACTGGGACCGCCAGCTCACCGCCCTGGAGAACGCCGCCCGGCAGCTCGGCCGGCGCGCCGACGCCCTCATCCGCTACCGGGACCAGACGGCGCTGCTCTCCGCCGAGCTGCGCACCCTCACCGACCTCGAGCGCCTGGAGCGCAGCGCGGCCGAGATCGACGGGCTGACCATCGAGACCGCCTCCACGCCGCTCCGGGGGGACGGCGGGATCGACACCGTCGCCGAGGAGATCGCCGGCGTCCGGATGGCGATGACCGAGCTGGTCGACCTCATGACGCGCACCCGCGCCCCGCTCGCCGAGCCGCCCGACCCGTACCGGGTCTGAGGTCAGAGGACCTCGACCCGCGCCGCGTGGTCAGGGGCCCGGGCCAGCCGGGTGTCACGCGTGACCAGGGGGCAGTCGAGCGCCTCGGCGAGCGCCACGTAGGCCGCGTCGTACGCGGACAGGGTCTCCCTCAGCGACAGGGTGCGACGCCGGAGCGCGTTCCCGGCGGGCCACCGCTCCAGGGGCAGGGTCTCGAAGTCCGCGAGCAGGTCGTCCGCACGGGCGGCACCGAGCGCGTCCCGGCGCAGGAGCCCGCGGAGAGCCGACACGACCTCGTGGTCGATCAGCGCGGGGGCGTGCAGGTCCTCCGCCACGAGGCAGGTGCGTGCGGGGGGCGGTCGGGCGGGTAGAGCCCTTCCATGGCACCCATCAGTGACGCGGTCGTGGTCGACGTCCTCCGCCGGGTCGACCGGCTGACCGCCCCGCTGGTTCGCCGGCTGGGCCGGCCGGCGACCCTGCCGCAGGCCCAGCGGGACCAGTGGTGGGCCCTTCAGCTGCCCCAGGTCGCCGCCGGGATCAGCGCCGCGCCGCGGTTCGCCGGCAAGCTCGCGGACCTGTTGCCGCTGCAGAACACCGTCGGCGCGGCGGTGCAGGCCCTCGTCGTCGGCGGGGTGGCCAGTGAGCACGGGATCGAGGCGCCGGCCGAGCGGGTCGCGCTCCTGGCCCGCGTGCTGCTCGACCGGGACCTGCCCGCCGCGCGGGTCGAGCCCCTCCTGCAGCGCTCCCGGGGCAGCTACGCCGACGAGGCCTTCGGCGCCCGCAGTGACCGCGCCGGGCTGTGGGGCAACGTCCGCACACTGTGGCGGGTGGCCCGGCTGCTCGGCCGGATCGACGACACCCTCGACGCCCGCCCCAAGGGCAAGCTGCACCACCGGTTCCTGTCCAACGTCCCCGTGGTCGGGGTGCTCGGCGGCTACGCGGCCGAGCGGGAGGCCCTGCGCCGGGCCGCGGACGCCGCCGCGGCGCTGGGCCCGGTCGCCGTCAGTGGGTGACGCCGACCGCGGCCAGGTTGGCGTAGACCTCACGGGTCGCCGTCGAGCGGTTCATGGTGATGAAGTGGATGCCGGGCACACCCTCGTCCAGCAGGGTCCGGCACAGCTGCGTGGCCACCTCGACGCCGAGGGCCCGGACGGCGGCCTTGTCCTCGGGCCGGTCCCCGTCGAGCTCGGCGAACCGGGCGGCGAGGTCGGACGGGAACGCCTGCCCCGACAGCTGGACGATGCGGACGATCTGCTTGGCGTTGGTCACCGGCATGACGCCCGCGATGATCGGGACGTCGCAGCCCCGGGCCACCACCCGGTCGCGCATGCGCAGGTAGTCCTCGGGCCGGAAGAACATCTGGGTGATCGCGAAGTCGGCGCCCGACCGGCACTTGCGCACGAACATCTCGACGTCGGTCTCGAAGTCCGGCGACCGCGGGTGCCGCTCCGGGAACGCCGCCACGCCGACGCAGAAGTCGCCCATCGTCCGGATCAGCTCCACCAGCTCCGCGGCGTAGCGGAGCCCCTGCGGGTGGGCCACCCACTCCGCCTGCGGATCGGCGCCGGGCGGGTCGCCGCGCAGCGCCAGCAGGTTGCGCACACCGGCGGCGGCCAGCCGGCTGACCACGTGCCGCAGCTCGGCGACGCTGTGGTCGACGGCGGTCAGGTGGGCCAACGGCGTCATCGTCGTCTCGGTGGCGATCCGCTCGGTCACCGAGACCGTGCCCTCGCGGGTCGAGCCGCCGGCGCCGTAGGTGACCGACACGAACGACGGGTGCAGCCGCTCCAGCTCACGCAGCGCCGTCCACAGGTGCGCGGCGCCGTCGGCGCTCTTGGGCGGGAAGAACTCGAACGACCACGTCGGCCGCGCGGAGGCGAGCAGCTCTCGCACGGTGTGGGACATGGGCACAGAGGATACGGAGCACCGGGTTCCCGATCCTGCATCCACCGGGCGCTGTCCGGGCGAAGAGGTCGTGGCGAGTGCCCACGTCCGGACCCAGGAGGCTGGTGGCGATGACCCTGACCGCGGAACCACGGCCTGCGGCGGCACCCCCCGCGCACGCGGGAGATACTTGGTCGATGACCGCCGGGGCCCAGCAGCGCGCGTCGACGGCCCTCCCCCCGGCACCGCCGATCGCCGTCGCCGAGCTCGACCGCGTCCGCGCGGCCGTCTCCGCCGCGCTGAGCGGGTTCCTCGACGTCCAGCGGGAGACCCTCGCGGCCATGGACGACGCCCTGCTGCCCGTCGTCGACGAGGTGCGCGCGCTGGCCGACGGCGGCAAGCGGCTGCGCCCGCTGTTCGCCTACTGGGGCTGGCGCGGAGTGCGCCCGGAGGGCCCGACCGAGGACGACGCCGCGGTGCTGCGGGCGGTCGCGGCCCTGGAGTTCGTGCACGCCAGCGCGCTGGTCCACGACGACGTCATGGACGGCGCCCTCACCCGCCGCGGGCGCCCCGCGACCCACGTCGGCTTCGCCGGCCGGCACGGCGACGGGCGGCTCGCCGGCGACGGCGAGGCGTTCGGGGTGGGCGCCGCGATCCTCGTCGGCGACCTCGCGCTGGTCTGGTCCGACGAGCTGCTGCGCCGCTCAGGGCTGTCCCCCGCGGCGCTGACCCGCGCCCGCGCGGTGTGGGACACCATGCGCACCGAGGTCACCGCCGGCCAGTACCTCGACCTGTTGCGGGCCGCCGGCGGCCTGCCCGGCCCCCAGGGCGCGCTGACCGTGGCCCGCTACAAGAGCGCCGGCTACACGGTGCAGCGGCCGCTGCAGCTGGGGGCGGCGATCGCCGGCGCCGGCCCGTGGGCCACCGACGCGTACACCGCCGTCGGCCTCCCGCTGGGCGAGGCTTTCCAGCTCCGCGACGACGTCCTCGGGGTGTTCGGCGACCCGGCGGTGACCGGCAAGTCGGCCGACGACGACCTGCGCGAGGGCAAGCAGACGCTGCTCATCGCCCTCACCGAGGAGGCCACCGACGACGCCGGGCGCCGGCTGCTCGCCGAGCTGCTGGGCAACCCCGACGCCGGCACCGAGGACCTCGACGCCCTGCGCGCGCTCATCGAGGACACCGGTGCCCGGACCCGCGTCGAGGAGCGGATCGCCGAGCGCACCGCACTGGCGCGCACCGCGATCGCGCAGGCCCCGATCGCCGACGACGCCCGCCACGCGCTGGACGCGCTCGCCGTCGCCGCGACCAGCCGCACCGCCTGATGATCCGGACCGTCCCCGGCCGCACCGACCGCGTGGTCGTGGTCGGCGCCGGCCTGGCCGGGCTCTCGGCCGCGCTGCGGCTGCGCGGTGCCGGCCGCGAGGTCACCGTCGTCGACCGCGGCCCCGGCCCCGGCGGGCGTGCCGGCCGGATCGAGGCGGGCGGTTACGCCCTCGACACCGGGCCGTCGGTGTTCACCGCGCCCGAGCTGGTCGCCGACACCCTCGCCGCGGTCGGCGAGAAGCTCGAGGACCGGCTGCCGCTGGTGCCGCTGGAGACCACCTACCGCGCGCAGTTCGCCGACGGGTCGCGTCTCGACGTGCACGCCGACCCCGACGCCTTCGCCGCCGAGGTCGAGGCGCTGTGCGGTCCGGCCGAGGCCGCCGCGCTGCGCCGCTACCTCGCCGACCTGGCCGAGCTGTACCGGCTGCAGGTGGACACCTTCATCGACCGCAACCTCGACACCCCGCTGGACCTGCTCGGCCCCGAGCTCCTCGCGCTCGCCCGCCGCGGCGGGTTCCGCCGGCTGTCGAGCCACGTGGCCCGCGCCTTCACCGACGACCGGCTGCGCCGGCTGTTCAGCTTCCAGGCGCTGTACGCCGGGGTGAGCCCGCAGCGGGCGATCGCCGCCTACGCGGTGATCGCCCAGCTCGACATCGGTGCCGGGGTCTGGCACCCGGTCGGCGGGATCGCCGCCGTCCCCCGGGCGCTGGCGGCCGCGGCCGCCGACGCCGGGGTGGCCTTCCGGTACGGCACGGCGGTGCGAGGGCTGGAGGCCTCCGGGCGGCGGGTCACCGGCGTCCTCCTCGACGACGGCGAGCGGCTGCCGGCCGACGCCGTCGTGGTGACCGTGGACGCCCCCGAGCGCCTGGTCCCCGGGTTCTCCCGGCGCCGCAGGCCGGTGTACTCGCCGTCCTGCGTGGCCCTGCACGTCGGGGTGCGCGCCGAGCTGCCCGGTCAGGCGCACCACACGATCAGCTTCGGCGCGGCGTGGGACGAGGTCTTCCGTGAGCTCACCCGGGACGGCCGGCCGATGACCGACCCGAGCCTGCTGGTCAGCATGCCGTCGGTCACCGACCGCGGCCTGGCCCCCGACGGCGGCCAGGTGCTGAGCATCGTGGCCCCCACCCCGAACCTGGACCCGCACAGCGGCGGCAACCCCGGCCTGGACTGGACGACGCTGGGCCCGCGCTACCGCGACGAGGTGCTGGCCACCCTCGAGGCCCGCGGCTGGACCGGCCTGACTGGCGCCATCGAGGTCGAGCACCTGGACACCCCGCTGACGTGGGCGGCACAGGGCATGGCCGCCGGCACCCCGTTCGCCCTGGCCCACACCTTCGGCCAGACGGGGCCGTTCCGGACGCCGACGTTGCCGCGCCGCGGGCCGGAGAACGTCGTCCTCGCCGGCTCCTCGGTGCAGCCGGGCGTGGGCGTGCCGATGGTGGTCATCAGCGGCCGGCTGGCCGCCGAGCGGATCACCGGGCCGGCCTCGAGGGCCAGAGTGGCCACAATGGCCCCCTCGGAGGGGCGGCGATGACCGGCCTGGACCGCCCGCTCACCATGGCGCAGCGGCAGGAGCGGCTGGACGCCGCCTACCGGCACTGCGCCGCGATCGCCGCCCGGCACGGCAAGAGCTACCACCTGGCCACCCGGCTGCTCACCGCCGGCCGCCGTCCGGCCGTGCACGCCCTCTACGCGGCCGCCCGCACCGCCGACGACCTGGTCGACCACCCCGGCGCCGACCCCGCCGGCGACCTCGCCGACTGGTCCCGCGCGGTGCTCGCCGAGCTGGAGGCCGGCTGGTCCGACGACCCGGTCCGCCTCGCGCTGGTGCACACCTACCGCCGGTACGCCATCCCCGTCGAGCACCTGGTCGACTTCCTGGCCGCGATGACCAGTGACCTCGAGGTCACCGGCTACGCCGACCTGGACGCCCTCGACCGGTACATGTGGGGCTCGGCGTCGGTGATCGGGCTGCAGGTCCTGCCGGTGCTGGGCACGGCGCCGGGGGTCCTCCGCGAGGAGGCCGCGCCGCACGCGATCGCGCTGGGCGAGGCGTTCCAGCTGACCAACTTCCTGCGCGACGTCGCCGAGGACGTCGACCGCGGCCGGGTCTACCTGCCGGCCGACCTCATGGCCGCGCACGGGGTGACCCGCGGGCAGCTCGAGGAGAAGCGGTTCGACGACCGGTTCCGCGAGCTGATGCGGGAGATGGTCGCGATCGTGCGCCGCCGCTACGACGACGCCGCCCCCGGGACGCCGATGCTGGCCCCGGAGTCCCGCGACTGCGTGCGGGCGGCGACCGCCCTCTACGGCGGCATCCTCACCGAGATCGAGCGGGCCGACTACCGGGTGCTCGACCGCCGGGTGTCGGTGTCCAAGCCGCGCCGCCTGGCGGTGTTCGCCCGCCGGTTGACCGCCGCCCAGCTGGCGAGGGTGAGGGTGACCATGGCGAAGCCGAACAGCAGGTCCTCCACCGGGGCGTAGGCGATCCGCGGGCCCCAGACGGCGTCGCGGTCGTAGACGACCACCTCCAGCCCGGTGAGCACGCCGTTCACCAGCAGCTGGAAGGTCACCACGATCGCGTAGGCCACCCAGAACACCGGTCGGGTCACCATGCGGGTGCGGTACACGGCCAGGTCCACGACCAGGACGGCGACGACCGCGAGCACCGCCAGCGTCGAGTAGCTCACGGCGCGTCCGCCTCCTCCGCGGGGTAGCCGGCGTCCCAGCCGGTCACCTTCCGCACCGCCTCCAGCGCCAGCACCGAGCACAGCGGGACGACGAGGAAGAACAGCACCTCCTCGACCGGGATGCCGCCGGGCAGCCGGACGCCGAGGGTCAGGGCGCCCGAGTAGTCCCAGTGACCCTGCGCGATCGCGTACAGGACCCAGACGACGAAGACGACGAACTCCGGGACGACGGCCAGCAGCAGCCGCCGCCACCGGGCGTAGACCCGCACCCGCAGCAGCAGCTCGAGGGGGGCGGTGACGACCAGGCAGCCGGCCAGCAGCGCCAGGTACGTCAGGTGCCCCACGCGCACCCCGTCAGAACGCCAGAGCCTGGGCGCGCCGGGTGACCTCGGTGTGCCGGTCGTTGCGCAGCGCCGCCACGGGCGTGCCGGGCAGCGACTCGTCGGCGCGGAACAGCCACTCGAAGACCTCCTCGTCGCTGAACCCGCCGTCCCGGAGCACGGTGATCAGGCCGGGCAGGTGCTTGAGGACGGCGCCGTCCTGCAGGAAGTCGGCCGGTATCCGGCCGTTGCCGCTGCCGGGCACCGCCATGAGCTTGCGCTCGCGCAGCAACTGGCGGACCCGGTTGGGCGAGACCCCCAGGACTGCGGCGACCTCCGCGGGGGTGAGCGTCTCCATGGGGTCCGAGCCTATGGCCCGCTCCGGCGGGCGCCGCCGACGTCCCCCCGGGACACCGTTCCGGCCGCTCCCGGCCGCGCGGCTAGGATCGCTCCGGGGCCGTGACTGGCGCATCGAGGTGGGACCGACCACCGGGGAGCGGCCCGCACCAACCCCGCCGGGCGCCTGGGCACCTCCTGAGTCGACACCCGCGCTGGAGCCCCCCATGACCGACGTCACCGCCCCCACCGACGCCGCCACCGCATCCGCGGCCTACCGCAGTGCCCTGGAGGTCATCGGGGCCGTGGAGCCCCGCGTGGCCGAGGCCATCGGCGCCGAGCTCGCCGACCAGCGGTCCTCGCTCAAGCTCATCGCCAGCGAGAACTACGCCAGCCCGGCCGTGCTGCTGACCATGGGCAACTGGTTCAGCGACAAGTACGCCGAGGGCACCGTCGGGCACCGCTTCTACGCCGGCTGCCAGAACGTCGACACCGTCGAGGCGCTGGCCGCCGAGCACGCCCGCGAGCTGTTCGGCGCCCCCTACGCCTACGTGCAGCCGCACTCGGGCATCGACGCCAACCTGGTCGCCTTCTGGGCGGTGCTGGCCTCCCGCGTCGAGGCGCCGGCACTGGAGAAGGCCGGCGTCCGGCACGTCAACGAGCTCACCGACGCGGACTGGGCGACGCTGCGCCGGGCCCTCGGCGACCAGCGGA
The DNA here is from genome assembly GCF_051383655.1 of Geodermatophilus sp. CPCC 205761. Taxonomy (NCBI): domain Bacteria; kingdom Bacillati; phylum Actinomycetota; class Actinomycetes; order Geodermatophilales; family Geodermatophilaceae; genus Geodermatophilus; species Geodermatophilus sp. CPCC 205761. The sequence continues at coordinate 89,289 of NZ_JALPKQ010000017.1, read as the reverse complement.
TGCTCGGCATGTCGCTGGACGCCGGCGGCCACCTCACCCACGGCTTCCGACCCAACATCAGCGGCAAGATGTTCGAGCAGTCCTCCTACGGCACCGACCCCGCCACCGGGCTGCTCGACTACGCCGCCGTGCGCGCGCGGGCCCGCGAGTTCCGGCCACTGATCCTCATCGCCGGCTACTCCGCCTATCCGCGCCGGGTGGACTTCGCGGCCATGCGGGAGATCGCCGACGAGGTGGGTGCCACGCTGGTCGTCGACATGGCGCACTTCGCCGGGCTGGTCGCCGGCAAGGTGTTCACCGGCGACTTCGACCCGGTGCCGCACGCGCACGTCGTCACCACCACCACGCACAAGTCGCTGCGCGGGCCGCGCGGCGGCATGGTGCTCGCCCAGCCCGAGTTCGCCGACGCGGTCGACCGCGGCTGCCCGATGGTGCTCGGCGGCCCGCTGCCGCACGTCATGGCCGCGAAGGCCGTCGCGCTGGCCGAGGCGCGCCGTCCGGAGTTCGCCGGCTACGCCCAGGCGGTGGCCGACAACGCGCAGAGCCTCGCGGAGGGCCTGACCCGGCGCGGCGCCACCCTGGTGACCGGCGGCACCGACAACCACCTGGTGCTCATCGACGTCTCGAACTTCGGGCTCACCGGGCGGCAGGCGGAGTCCGCGCTGCTCGACGCCGGCATCGTCACCAACCGCAACGCCGTCCCGGCCGACCCGAACGGCGCCTGGTACACCTCCGGCATCCGGCTGGGCACGCCCGCGCTCACCACCCGCGGCTTCGGGGCGGCCGACTTCGACCGCACCGCGGAGCTGATCGTCGACGTCCTCTCGGGCACCACGCCCACCGCCACCCGCGACGGCTCGCCCTCGAAGGCCAAGTACGCGACGACGGACGGGCTGGCCGACCGGACCCGTGCCGCAGCCGCGGAGCTGCTGGCGGAGCACCCGCTCTACCCCGGCCTCGACCTGGCCTGAAGGGCAGGAGGTGGCCGGTGTGACGGGTGAACCGCCACACCGGTCACACCCGCGTGTAGGAGCGGCGAACAGCTCCGTCACTCCTACACTCGACCAGGTGGAGACCGCCGTGACCGACCCCGTGGTCGGCCTCGTCCTGGAGGGGCGCTACCACCTCCAGGAGCGGCTGGCGCGCGGCGGCATGTCGACCGTCTACGCCGCCCAGGACCTGCGGCTGCACCGGACGGTCGCGGTCAAGGTCATGGCCGAGCACCTGGCGCACGACCCCACGTTCGTCGACCGGTTCACCCGCGAGGCGCGGGCCGCGGCGATGCTCAGCCACCCCAACGTCGTCTCGGTCAGCGACCAGGGCAGCGACCAGGGCCTGGTCTTCCTCGTCATGGAGCTGGTCCGCGGGCGCACGCTGCGCGACCTCCTCCAGGCCCGCGGCCGGCTCACCATCGGCGAGGCGTTCGCCGTCCTCGAGCCCGTCCTGTCCGGCCTGACCGCCGCGCACCGCGCCGGCATCGTGCACCGCGACATCAAGCCGGAGAACGTCCTCATCGGGCAGGACGGCGTGGTGAAGGTCGCCGACTTCGGTCTGGCCCGCGCGCTCACCGGCACCGGTCAGACCAGCCACACCGGCGGCGTGCTGATCGGCACCGTCGCCTACCTCTCCCCCGAGCAGCTCGAGCGCGGCAAGGCCGACGCGCGCAGCGACGTCTACGCCGCCGGGGTCGTGCTCTTCGAGATGCTCACCGGCCACCCGCCCTACGGGGGAGACACCCCGCTCGCTGTGGCCTACCAGCACGTGCACCACGACATGCCCACGCCGTCGGACGAGGTGCCGGGCATCCCCTGGGAGGTCGACGAGCTGGTCGCCCGCACCACCCGCCGCGATCCCGCCGTCCGGCCGCTGGACGCCGGCGCCTTCCTCGCCGACCTCGAGGACGTGCGCAACGACCTCGGCATCGAGCGGGTCCCGGTGCCCACCGGCCGGAGCAACGCCGGCCCGGGCACCCTGCGCCCGACCAACCGGCCCGGCCGCCCGCGGCACCCCAGCGACCCCGGGCCCGCCGACGGCACCGAGGTGCTCGGCAGCACCGGCACGCGCCCGGGCCGCGGCTCGCGCACCTCGATGCTGCCCGGCATGGGCCCCGGCCCGACCACCGACGTGGCCGGCCGCCGCCCGCCGCTGGAGCAGCGCCGGCCCGGCGTGCCGCAGCACATCCGCCGCCGCCGCGCCCGGTTCGCCGTCGCCGTCGTCCTGCTGCTCGCGATCACCATCGGCGCGGTCGGCTGGTGGCTGGGGTCCGGCCGCTGGACGACGGTCCCGCAGCTGGTCGGCAAGGAGCAGGCGGCCGCGATCGACCTCCTGCAGGAGGCGGGGCTCACCCCCGACTGCTGCGAGGAGCAGTTCAGCGAGGAGGTCGCCGAGGGAGTCGTCATCTCCGCCGACCCCGACGGCGGTGAGGCCATCCGCGGCACCGACGTGTCGCTCGTCGTCTCCAAGGGCCCCGAGCGCTTCGAGGTCGACCCGGCGATGGTCGGCCGGCCGCTGGACGAGGTCCAGGCCGAGATCACCGATTCCATCCCCGTCGTCGCCACCGTCGTGCAGGACTACGACAACGACATCCCGGTCGGCCACGTCACCGGGTTCGAGCCCGAGGCCGGCACCGAGCTGGTGCGCGACCAGCCGCTGACCATCTTCGTCAGCCGCGGGCACGAGCCGGTGACCATCCCCGACGTCATCGGCCTGACGCCCGAGGCGGCGACGACGAACCTGGAGAACCTCGACTTCACCGTCGAGCGGACCGAGGGCCGCAGCGCCGACGTCGACGCCGGCGAGGTCATGGCGGTCACCCCGGGGGCCGGCACGCAGGCGCCGCACGAGAGCACGGTGACCATCCAGGTGTCGGTCGGGGTGCCGCAGGTGACGGTGCCGGACGTCGTCGGCAGCAGCGAGGCGGACGCGCGGGCGGCCCTGGAGGCGGCCGGGCTGAAGGTCGAGGTCAACGAGTTCTTCGGCAACCGCGTGCTGCGGCAGAGCCCGGCTGCGGGTGAGGTCGTCGACATCGGCACCCAGGTCACGATCCTGGTGACCTTCGGATAGGACGGAAGAGCTCTGCGTACTGCTCCAGGTGTGCCGCCGATCGGCGCGCACATCCAGATCAAGGGTGGACTGGCCAAGGGCGGGCTGGCCTACACCGACGCCGTCGACGCGCGCGCCGTGCAGGTCTTCGTCGGCAACCCCCGCGGCTGGCGGCTCACCGACGGCGACCCGACGCAGGACGCGCTGTTCACCGCCGGCTGCGCCGAGCGCGGCGTGCCCTCGTTCATCCACACGCCGTTCCTGGTCAACGTCGGCTCCCCCACCGAGGCCACCGTCGGGCAGTCGATCGCCACCATCGCGCACAACCTGGCCCGCGGCGCGCAGCTCGGGTGCCAGGGCGTCGTGGTGCACGCCGGTTCCGCCGTCGGCGAGGACCGCTACGACGACGCGCTGCGCCAGCTGCACGAGCGGCTCCTGCCGGTCCTCGACGCGGCCCCCGACGACGGCCCGCGACTGCTCGTCGAGCCGACGGCGGGCGGCGGCAGGTCGCTGGCCGCGACCGTCGAGGACCTCGGCCCCTACCTCGACGCGCTCGACCGGCACCCCCTGGTCGGCGTCTGCTTCGACACCTGCCACGCCTGGGCGGCCGGCCACGACCTCTCCGTCCCCGGCGGCATGACGGCCACCCTCGACGCGCTCGAGGCGAGCGTCGGTCCCGGCCGGCTCGGCCTGGTGCACGCCAACGACTCCCTCGACGAGTGCGGCTCCAAGCGGGACCGGCACACGACCATCGGGGCCGGGACCATCGGCGGCGGCGCCTACGGCACCGGCCCGTTCGCCGAGCTGCTGGCCCACCCCTCGATGGCCGGCGTCCCCCTCGTCGTGGAGACGCCCAGCGAGCGGGACGGCGTCGCGTGGGCCGGGCACGCGGGCGACATCGCGCTGCTGACGTCGCTGCGCGACGCCGGGCTGGCCGCGGCCGCCTGAGCGCGACGGGTCGACCCCCGACCGCGGTCGGCCGGCGCGTGCTGTTCGTGACCGCCGATCTGCACCGGCTGGTCGCACGGATCGCTGCCGGCCTGGCGGTGTGATCACCTCCCGTGGGTGGCGGCGGATCCGCGGCCGACACCGCCGCGGACGTGTGGTGATCACCGGCGAAGCCGAGGGCGTACGTCAGAAGTCCCGGTACAGAACCGTCCGGTGACCCTTGGCACACCGCTGAGGCTCAGCTAAGTTAGGCGTGCCTTTCCTTCCCCTGGCCTCAGGAGCGCCGCGCGTGTACGTCTGCCTCTGCTTCGCCGTCAGCGAGAACCAGCTGGCCGGTGTGATCGCCGACGGAGCGCGCACCGAGGAGGAGGTCGGTGAGGTCAGCGGCGCCGGCACCGGCTGCGGCAGCTGCCTGGACCGCATCTGCGACCGGCTGCGCGCCGCCGACCCGCTGCACGGCCTGGAGCTCCGCGAGCCCGCTGCCTGAGGACAGGCTGTGCATGGCAAGGCCGACCTGAGTTCCTCGGCTGCCGGCGATCCCCGCTAGCCTCCGTCCCAGCCGAGACAGGAGGAGCGCCATGCAGGGTGACGCACGGGTCATCGAGTACCTCAACGAGCAGCTGACCAGCGAGCTCACCGCCATCAACCAGTACTTCCTGCACGCGAAGATGCAGGCGAACTGGGGCTACAACAAGCTCGCCAAGCACACCCGTGACGAGTCCATCGAGGAGATGACCCACGCGGAGCGGCTGACCGACCGCATCCTCTTCCTCGAGGGCCTGCCGAACTACCAGAAGCTGCTGCCCCTGCGGATCGGGCAGACCGTGCGCGAGCAGTTCGAGTCCGACATGACGGTCGAGGTCGAGGTGCTGGCTCGGCTGCGCGAGGCCATCCCCTACTGCGAGTCGGTGGGTGACCGCGTCAGCAAGAACCTCTTCGAGGAGATCCTCGCCGACGAGGAGCACCACATCGACTACCTCGAGACCCAGCTGCACCTGCTCGACACCCTCGGTGAGGCGCTCTATCTGGCCGGCCAGATCGAGCACCCGACGCCCGGCGACCACGCCGAGTAGTCGCACGCGCAACGGGCCCGCACCCTCCGGGGGCGGGCCCGTCGACGTGTCCGGGACCGACGCTGCTCCCCGGGCGTCACACACGTAACGCCTCTGCGTGGTAACTGGATGTGATCTCTCCCGCCGTGTTCGCTGTCGGAGCCCCGGCCCCGGGGCCCCGATGACCGAACCCAGGAGAGTCCTGTGCCCTCGCGCCGAACCCTGGCCTCCGCCCTCGCGGCGCTGGCCGTCGCTGGTCTGGGGGCCGCGGCCGCTCCGGCGTCCGCCGCCCCTGGTGACGCCACACCCGGCTCGCCACTCAGCTCCTACATCGTCACCGTGGACCCCGGGACGCTCCCCGCGGCCGCCGCCGAGCGCGCACGGGGACTGGGTGGGCGGATCGACCACGTGTACACCGAGGCGCTGCACGGGTTCGCCGTCACGCTGGCGCCCGCCGCCGCCCGCCGTCTGGCCGACCTCCCTGGCATGGTCGAGGTCGTGGCCGACCAGCCGGTGCAGGCCACCGCGACCCAAGCCCGCGCACCCTGGGGCCTCGACCGCATCGACCAGCGCAAACTCCCCCTCAGCGGCTCCTACACCTACTCGGCCACCAGTTCCGCGGTCACCGCGTTCGTCGTCGACACGGGCATCCGCACCGCACACTCGCAGTTCGGTGGACGGGCGAGAGCGGGATACGACGCCTGGGGTGGGACCGCGCAGGACTGCAACGGCCACGGGACCCACGTCGCCGGCACCATCGGCGGGTCCACCTACGGCGTGGCCAAGGGCGTGTCGCTGGTCGCCGTGCGAGTGCTCGACTGCCGCGGCAACGGCAGCGTCGCCGGTGTCATCGCCGGCCTGGACTGGATCATCGGACACCCCGCCCCCGGGGCCGCCGTCGTGAACATGAGCCTCAGCGGCCCGGCCAGCACCGAACTCGACGAGGCGGTGGCGCGGGTCATCGCCAGCGGCGTCACCGTCGCAGTGGCCGCGGGCAACGGCGACGCGGCCGGCGTCCCGCAGGACGCCTGCAGCGTCTCCCCGGCCCGTGTCGACACCGCCCTGACCGTCGGGGCGACCGACCGGAACGACGCCGCCGCCTCCTTCAGCAACAACGGCGCGTGCGTCGACCTCTTCGCACCCGGCGTGGGGATCACCAGTGCCTGGCACACGAACAACAAGGCGACCAGCACGATCAGCGGGACGTCGATGGCCACGCCCCACGTCGCCGGGGTGGCGGCGCTGTATCTGCAGGGCGCGCCGACGGCTGTCCCGTCGGCTGTGGCCACGGCGGTCCTGAACGCCGCCTCTGACGGGGTGGTGGTCACGGACACGGGGAAGACGCCGAACGACGACCTGTTGTACAGCACCTGGTGACCGAGGCGCCGGGCCGTCCCACGAGGGGCGGCCCGGCCCCGGTTCAGCGGTCCAGGATGCCCGCGAGCACGTCGGCGGCGCGGTCGACCGCCGCCCGGTCCACGTCCAGGTGCGTGACCAGCCGGACCCGCCGCGGGCTCACCTGGGACACGAGCACGCCCTGCGCCTTCGCCGCCTCGGCGACCAGCGGCGCCGGGACGTCGTCCAGCACGACCATGTTCGTCTCGACCGTCGCCGGGTCGACCCCGAGCCGCTTGGCCAGCAGGCGCGCGTGCTCGTGGTCCCCGGCCAGCCGGGCCACGTGGTGGTCCAGCGCGTACAGCCCGGCCGCGGCGAGGACGCCGGCCTGCCGCATCCCCCCGCCGAGGCGCTTGCGCCACAGCCGGCCGGCCGCGATCCGCTCCGCCGCGGCGACCAGCACCGACCCGACCGGCGCGCCCAGTCCCTTGGACAGGCAGACCGACGCGGTGTCGGCGAGCCGTCCGTAGGTCGCCAGGTCGATCCCGGCGGCGACGGAGGCGTTGAACAGCCGGGCCCCGTCCAGGTGGACGGCCACGCCGGCCTCCCGCGACCACGCCCACAGCCGCTCGAGCTGCGCCAGCGGCTGCACCAGGCCGCCGCCGCGGTTGTGGGTGTTCTCCACGGCGATCGCGGCGGTGGCGGTCAGGTGCCAGTCGTCGCGCGGGCGCACCTGGGCGATCAGCGCGTCGGCGTCCAGCCGGCCGCTGGCCGCTGTCCCGCCCTCCTGCCCCCCACCACCAGAGACCACTGTGCGCGTCGAGATGCCGAACACCGCGGCCGCGGCACCCATCTCGTAGGTGACCACGTGCGCGTCGGCGTCGCAGAGCACCTCCTGGCCCGGCTCGCAGACCAGGCGCATGCCGATCTGGTTGCCCATGGTCCCCGAGGGCACGAACAGCGCCGCCTCGTGGCCCAGCAGGCCGGCGACCCGCTCCTCCAGCGCCCGGATCGTCGGGTCCTCGCCGTAGACGTCGTCCCCGACCTCGGCGTCGGCCATCGCCCGGCGCATGCCGGGCGACGGCCTCGTGACGGTGTCGGAGCGGAGGTCGACGAGCGCTTCAGCCACGCAGCATCTCGGCGACGAGGAAGGCCAGCTCCAGCGACTGGCCGGTGTTCAGTCGCGGGTCGCAGGCCGTCTCGTACCGGCTGTTGAGGTCCTCGTCGCTGATCTCCATCGCGCCGCCGAGGCACTCGGTGACGTCCTCGCCGGTGAGCTCGACATGGATGCCGCCCGGCCAGGTGCCCAGCGCCCGGTGGACGTCGAAGAAGCCGAGCACCTCGTCGACGATGCGGTCGAAGTGCCGGGTCTTGTAGCCGGTGGAGGACTCGTGCGTGTTGCCGTGCATCGGGTCGCACTGCCACACGACCGAGTGCCCGCTGGCGGTGACCTTCTCGACGATCGCCGGGAGGACGTCGCGGATCTTGCCGTTGCCCATCCGGCTGATCATGGTCAGCCGGCCGGGGATGCCCTCGGGATCCAGCCGCTCGACCAGCTCGGTGGCCTGCTCCGGCGTCGTCGTCGGGCCGATCTTGACGCCGATCGGGTTGGCGATCCGCGACATGAACTCCACGTGCGCACCGTCGAGCTGGCGGGTCCGCTCGCCGATCCAGACGAAGTGCGCCGACGAGGCGTAGGGCCGGCCGCCGTGCACCCGCAGCAGCGCCCGCTCGTAGTCGAGGATGAGCGCCTCGTGGCTGTTGTAGAGCTCGACGCCGCGCAGCGCGGTGTCGTCCACGCCGCACGCCTTCATGAACGCCAGCGCCCTGTCGATCTCCCGCGCGATCACCTCGTACCGCACCCCGGCCGGGGAGTTGGCGACGAAGTCCTTGTTCCAGTCGTGGACCGCGTGCAGGTCGGCCAGCCCGCCGCGCGCGTAGGCGCGGATCATGTTCATGGCCGCCGCGGAGTTGGCGTAGGCGCGCACCAGGCGGTGCGGATCCGGGATGCGCTGCTCGAGCACCGGCTCGAGCGCGTTGACCATGTCGCCCCGGTAGGAGGGCAGGCCGAGCGCGTCGATGTTCGACGACCGCGGCTTGGCGTACTGACCGGCGACCCGCCCGACCTTCACCACCGGCACGCTGGCGCCGTAGGTGAGGACGACGGCCATCTGCAGCAGCGTCCGCGTGGTGCTCTGCAGGTGCGCGTCGGTGTTGAGGTCGAAGGTCTCCGCGCAGTCGCCGCCCTGCAGCAGGAACGCCCGGCCCTGCGCCACCTCCGCCAGCCTGCCGCGCAGCTCGTCGACCTCGGAGGGGGCGACGATCGGCGGGACCGAGGAGAGGGTGGACAGGACGGAGTCCAGTGCGGCCCGGTCGGGCCACTCCGGCTGCTGGGCGGCGGGCAGCTCACGCCACCGGTCCAGGCCGGGAACCACATCCGCGGGGTCGGTGAGGGTCACGCCTCCACAGGGTACGGGTGCCCCGCCGGTCAGCCGAAGAAGACCTCCACCTCCGCGTAGCGCTCCACCGGCACCAGCTTGAGCTGAGCGGTCGCCGCCGACAGCGGCACCTGGACGATGTCGGTGCCGCGCAGGGCGACCATGACCCCGGACTGCCCGTCGTGGACCGCGTCCACGGCGGCCAGCCCGAAGCGGGTGGCCAGCACCCGGTCGAAGGGGGACGGCGTGCCGCCGCGCTGGATGTGGCCCAGCACGACCGCCCGCGCCTCGCGGCCGGTGCGGTGCTCGATCAGCGAGGCCAGCGCGGTGCCGATACCCCCGAGCCGGACGTGCCCGAAGGCGTCCTTCTCCCCCGCGGCCAGCACGAGGTCCCCGCCCTTGGCCACCGCCCCCTCGGAGACGACGACGATCGGCGAGTAGCCGGAGTCGAACCGGTGCTGGCAGTGACCGACGACGGCGTCGACGTCGAAGGGCTGCTCGGGGATGAGGACGACGGTGGCACCCCCGGCCATCCCGGCGTGCAGCGCGATCCAGCCGGCGTGCCGGCCCATGACCTCGACGACCAGCGTGCGGTGGTGGCTGTCGCCGGTGGTGTGCAGCCGGTCGATCGCCTCGGTGGCCACCCCCAGCGCGGTGTCGAAGCCGAACGTGTAGTCGGTGGCGTCCAGGTCGTTGTCGATGGTCTTCGGGACCCCGACCACCCGCACGCCGGCGTCGGCCAGCTTCGTGGCCACGCCGAGGGTGTCCTCCCCGCCGATGGGGATGAGCGCGTCGATGCTCAGCTTCTCGAGGGTGGCCATCACCCGGTCCACGCCGCCCTCCAGCGCGTACGGGTTGGTGCGGGACGTGCCGAGCACGGTGCCGCCGCGCGGCAGGATGCCGCGGACGGCGCGCAGGTCCATCGGCACGGTGTCGGCGTCGAGGACCCCGCGCCAGCCGTCGCGGAACCCGACGACCTCGTCGCCGTGCTGGCTGATGCTCTTGCGGACGACGGCTCGGATGACCGCGTTGAGGCCCGGGCAGTCACCGCCGCCGGTCAGGATGCCGATGCGCATGGGGGTCCTCCGCGGGAAGGGTTCGCGCTGCTCAGGGGTTGGTGCGGGCCATGATGCCGCACCTCGCCCGGTCGCACTCGTGAGCCGCACCATCGCCGTCTCCGGGGCCACCGGCGCCCTCGGCGGCCGGGTCGCCCGCCGCCTGGCCGGGCGGGACGACGTGGCGCTCCGGCTGGTCGTCCGCGACCCGGCCCGCGCACCGCGGCTGCCGGGCGTCTCGGTCGCGGCCGCGCCGGACGGGTACGCCGACGGCCCGGGGTTCGCAGCCGCGCTGGCCGGCGTGCACACCCTGTACCTGGTGTCCGCGGCCGAGGCCGAGGACCGCGTGCAGCAGCACCTCACCGCCGTCCGGGCCGCCGCGGACGCCGGCGTCCAGCGGATCGTCTACACCTCGTTCCTCGGCGCCGCACCCGACGCCGTCTTCACCCTGGCCCGCCAGCACGCGGTCACCGAGGACGCGATCTCTGCCACCGGCGTGCGGGCCACCTTCCTGCGGCACGCGATGTACGCCGACTTCGTGCCGTTCTTCGCCACCCTCGAGGAGGGCCGGGCGGTGATCGCCGCGCCGGCCGGCGACGGGCGGGCGGCGTTCGTGTCCCGGGACGACTGCGCCGACGTCGCGGCGGCGGCACTGCTCGACGACTCCGCCGCCCTCGACGGGCAGACGCTCGAGGTGACCGGCCCCGAGGCGCTGTCGCTGGACGACGCCGCCGCCGTCCTCACCCAGGTCTGCGGCCTGCCCGCGGTCTACCGCCGGCAGACCGTCGAGGAGGCGTGGGCGACCCGCCGGCCCTCCGGTCACCCCGACTGGGAGATCGAGGGCTGGGTGACCAGCTACCTCGCGATCGCCGCCGGGGAGCTGGCCGCCGTCACCGACGTCGTCCCCGCGCTCACCGGGCGCCCGGCGCGGACGGTGGCCGAGCACCTGCGCGCCCACCCCGGGGACTGGGCGCACCTGCGGCCCTGAGCCGGGCCGCGGAGCGGCGCCCGGCTGGAGCACAAGTGCCCTGGCCCGCGGCCCCCGGCGCGCCTAGCTTCGCCGGCGAGCGGGCTCAGCTCCGGCGCCGCTCCGCACCACAGCCGGAGGTGTCCCATGGACAGTCCCTACCGGGCCTCGGCCGACGTCCACGTGCTGCCCGCCAACCTGGAGCTCCCCGGGATGGGCGTCCTGCCGGTCAACGCCTACCTCATCACCGCCGAGGAACCGGTGCTCGTCGACACCGGCCTCGGCGTCGACGAGGACGACTTCGTCGACGCGCTGAGCTCGCTCATCGCCCCGGAGCGGCTGCGGTGGATCTGGCTCACCCACGACGACGCCGACCACACCGGCAGCCTCCGGCGCGTCATGGAGCTGGCACCGCAGGCCAGGCTGGTCACCCACGGGTTCTCGGCCCTGCGGATGTCGACGTGGTGGCCGCTGCCGATGGACCGGGTGCACGCCATCCGGCCCGGCGACGAGATCCACGTCGGGGACCGCACGCTCACCGCCGTCGCGCCGCCGCTGTTCGACAACCCGACGTCCACCGGGCTGCTCGACCGCTCCACGGGCGCGCTGTTCAGCGTCGACGCGTTCGGCGCGATCCTGCCGGAGCCGACGCAGTCGGCCGCCGACGTGCCGCCGGAGGCGCTCGCGGGCGGCATGCTCGGCTGGGCGACGTCGGACTCGCCGTGGGTGCACCTCACCGAGCCGGCCGAGTTCGGCCAGGTCCTCGACCGGGTGCGCCGGATCCGGCCCACCCGGATCTTCTCCTCGCACCTCCCCGCCGCCGAGGGGACGGCGCTCGAGGACTTCCTGGCGGTGCTGCAGCAGGTGCCGTCGGCCGAGCCCTTCGTGCCGCCGAGCGCCGACGAGTTCACCCAGCTGGTCGCCGCGCTGACCGAGATGCAGCGCGCCGGGGTGCCGGTGCCGCGGACCGAGGCCGCGCCGGAGACGACCCCCGTGCGCCCCGGCTGACCGTCGCGGAGCCTGCCCGGGTCAGCGCCGGGCGCCGTCCATCGCCTGCCACCGGGCCAGGTTGTAGCGGGCGTCCACCAGCGCGTCGTGCACACCGGCGGGCTTGGCCGGGAGCGGGGGCTGCCCCAGGTCGTCCCAGCGCTGCCGCAGCTCGCGGGTGAAGCGCGGGATCGGCCGGGGCAGCGCCGGCATCGCGCCCCACAGCTGGCACAGCGCGACGTGGTCGTAGGCGGCGAACCACGCCCACAGCTCGATCTCCTCGCCCGGGCCGGTGAGGAAGGCCAGCAGGTCGTCGCGGATCCGCTGCCGGCTGCGCCAGGCCCGGTCGGCCGGCGGCGGCAGCTGGTCGAGCACGTTGCGCCGCACCCAGGGGATCGCCCGGGCCGGGTCGAACTCGGTGCTGACCGCGTAGAACTCGCGGCCGGTCTCGTCGACGACGCCGATGCTCACCAGGTCGATCGTCGAGCCGTCCTCGATGAACTCGGTGTCGTAGAAGAACCGCCGCACACCGTCCACCGTAGGCGGCGGACCTGCGCCGACTCCGCTCCCGGTCCACTTCCAGCCGGTCGGGATAAGTTGCCCCCCATGCCGGTGCTGGCGATCGACGCGGGGACGACCGGGGTGACGGCCCTGGTCGTGGGCGAGGACGGCGAGGTCCTCTCCCGCGGGTACCGCGAGTTCGCGCAGCTGTTCCCCCGCCCGGGATGGGTCGAGCACGAGCCCGAGGACATCTGGACGGCGGCCCTCGCGGCCTGCCGGCAGGCGCTCGCCGGCACCGCCGCGCAGCCGACCTGCGTCGGGATCACCGACCAGCGGGAGACCGCGGTGGTGTGGGACCGGCGCACCGGCCGGGCCCCCCGGCCGGCCATCGTCTGGCAGGACCGGCGCACCAGCGGCATCTGCGACCGGCTCCGCGACGCCGGGCACGAGCCGCGCGTCGCCGAGCTGACCGGGCTGCGGTTGGACCCCTACTTCACCGGCACCAAGTACGCCTGGCTGGCCGGCGAGGAGCCCGGCCTGTGGGAGGGGGTCCACGGCGGGGCGCTGGCCCTGGGCACCGTCGACTCGTTCGTCGTCTCCCGGCTGACCGGCGGGGCCGCGCACGTCACCGACCCCAGCAACGCCTCCCGCACGCTGCTCTACGACCTGGAGCGCGGCGGCTGGTCCGACGAGCTGTGCGCGCTGTTCGGCGTCCCCCGGTCGGCGCTGCCCGAGGTGGTGCCCAGCTCCGGCGTCGTGGGCACCACCGACCCCGACGCGTTCCTCGGCCTGGCGCTGCCGGTCGCCGGCATCGCCGGTGACCAGCAGGCCGCGCTGTTCGGCCAGGCCTGCTACTCCCCCGGGATGAGCAAGTGCACGTACGGGACCGGCTCGTTCGTGCTCACCAACACCGGCACCTCGCCCGTCCGCTCCGGCGCCGGGCTGCTCACCACCGTGGCCTGGGACCTCGGCGACGGGCTGGTCTACGCCCTCGAGGGATCCATCTTCGTCACCGGCGCCGCCGTGCAGTGGCTGCGCGACGGGCTCGGCCTCATCGACTCCGCCGCCGAGATCGAGGGCCTGGCCCGCACCGTCCCCGACTCCGGCGACCTGGTCTTCGTCCCCGCGCTCACCGGCATGGGCGCGCCGCACTGGGACCCGCACGCACGCGGCGCGATCGTGGGCATCACCCGCGGCACCACGCGCGCACACCTCGCCCGGGCCACGCTGGAGGCGATCGCCTTCGAGGTGCGCGACGTCGTCGACGTCATGGTCACCGAGGCCGGGCTGGAGGTGCCGGAGCTGTCGGCCGACGGCGGCGCCAGCGCCAACGACCTGCTGCTGCAACTGCAGGCCGACCAGCTCGGCGTCCCGGTCCGGCGGCCGGTGGTCACCGAGACCACGGCGCTCGGCGCGGCGTTCCTCGCCGGCCTCGGTACCGGGGTCTGGGAGACCACCGACGAGCTGTCCCGCACCTGGTCCCTCGACCGCCGGTTCGAGCCCGAGCCCGGGCGCCGGGACGACGGCCGGCACACCCGCTGGCGCGACGCCGTCGGCCGCGCCGGCCGCTGGACCTCCTGACCTCCCCCTACACCTGGAGTGACACCCCCGCATGCGAGATCCAGACCTCGTCGCCTTCCTGCTGGCCCGCTTCGACGAGGACGAGGAGGCCGCCCGCTTCGTGCAGCTCAGCCCGGCGCCGACCAACCGTGCCCTCGTCGAGCACGTGCTCCGGGACGTGGAGGCCAAGCGGCAGCTGGTCCAGTACTTCCGCGACCTCGAGGGCCGGGGGCTGACCGGCGGCACGATGGACCACGCGCTGCGGCTGATCGCGCAGACCTACAGCTCGCACGCGCACTACCGCGACGAGTGGCGGCCGTGATCGGCCCCCTCCAGGGCACCGCCCCGACCCTGAGAGAGGCGGGGAGGAGGGGGTCCTCTCTCAGCCGGCCAGCGACTCCGGGGCGCGGTCCCCGGCCTCGTCGACGGGCGGCTGCATCCGCATGACGACCTCGGAGGCGCTGGCGCCCGTGGCGTCCATCGACTTCTTGACCGTGGCGCCGTAGACGTCGACGTACTCCTGCGCCGACAGCGTCATGATCTCGTACATGATCTCGTCGGTGATCGACCGCTCGACGAACCGGTCCCCGGCCAGCCCCTCGTAGCGGCTGAAGTCCAGCGGCTGGCCGAAGCGCACGCTCACCTTGGGCAGCCTGGTGCCGATGAGCGGCAGCCGGCGCCGCCGGTAGACCATCGCCACCGGGACGACGGGGACGCCGGTCTCCAGCGCCATGCGGGCGACGCCGGTCTTGCCGCGGAACAGCCGCCCGTCGGGCGAGCGGGTGCCCTCGGGGTAGATGCCCAGCAGCCCGCCGTCCTGCAGGATGCGCAGCCCGGTGCGGATCGCGTTCTCCGCGGCCGAGGCGCTGGACCGGTCGATCGGCACCTGCCCGGCGCCGGAGAAGAAGGCGCGCTGCAGGAGACCCTTCACGCCCGAGCCGGTGAAGTACTCCGCCTTGGCGAGAAAGGTGACCCGCCGGCGCACGCACAGGGGCATGAACACCCAGTCGGCCGCGGACAGGTGGTTGCTGGCCAGGATCGCCGCGCCACTCCGGGGGACGCTGTCCACGCCCTCGACCTGCGGCCTCAACACCAGCTTCACGACCGGACCGATCGCCACGAACTTGAGGAACCAGTAGAACAACACGCCTCCCTCGGGGGCTGCCAGACTAGGGAGCCCGGTGGCCGATGGACAACGTGAGGTCCCTTTCCGCCGGTCCCGCCGCCCTGCCGGTCGGCATCGCCGCCCGACGTCGAGGAGGACCTCCCGTGCCCACAGACCACGCACCCGCACCGGGCGTGCGACCCGGGGCCGAGCCGTTCGCCTTCCCGGGCGGCCCGGGCGGGAGCGGCACCGGTGTGCTGCTGGTGCACGGGTTCACCGGCTCGCCGTTCAGCATGCGGCCCTGGGGCGAGCACCTGGCCGCCGAGGGCTTCGCCGTCCGGGCGCCGCTGCTGCCCGGCCACGGCACCCGCTGGCAGGACTGCAACCTCGCCACCGAGCAGGACTGGGTGGACGCCGTCACCGGAGGACTGGACGCCCTGACCGCCGAGTGCGACCGGGTGGTCGTCGCCGGGCTGTCGATGGGCGGCACCCTGGCGATCCGGCTGGCGGAGTTGCGACCGGACGACGTCGCGGGCCTGGTGCTGGTCAACCCGTCGCTGCTGACCGAGCGGCTGGACGCCAAGCTGCTGCCGCTGCTGGCCCGGCTGACCCCCAGCTGGAAGGCCATCGCCGACGACATCAAGAAGCCCGGCGTCACCGAGCTCGCCTACCCCCAGCTGCCCACCCGCGCGGTGCTGGGCCTGCGGCGGCTCTGGACGGCGACCCGTGCCGACCTCGGCCGGGTCACCGCTCCCCTGCTGGTCTTCCGCAGCGTCACCGACCACGTCGTCGAGCCGGCATCGGTGCGGGTGCTGCTGGCCGGTGTGTCGAGCACCGACACCGCCGAGGTGCTCCTCGAGGACAGCTACCACGTGGCCACCCTCGACAACGACGCCCCACGCATCTTCGCGGACTCGGTCGACTGGATCCGCGCCCGCGTACCGGCCCTGGAGGAGGGCGCGTGAGCACGCCGCACCGCGGCCGGGGCCGCCGGGACAACGGGCTGGACGCCGCACTCTGGGCGCCGCTGCGCGACGTCGACCCGCGGGTCGGTGAGCACCTGCTCGACGTGCTGCGCGACGCCGGCATCGCCGCGTACCTGGAGCCGTCGGCGGACGTGGAGCCCTACACGCGGACCGTCTCGCTGCCGAGCCCGCCGGCCGATCGGCTCTTCGTCGACCGCGGCCGCGCCGCGGAGGCCCGCCTGCTGGTCGAGCAGCAGGCCGACGAGCACGTGCAGGAACGCACCCGGGCGCCGCGCGCGGCCCGCCTGGACGTCGACGAGGACGCCGAGTGGGCCCGGATCGTGGCCGCGTTCGAGGCCGAGAACGGCCGCCCCGGAGTCGACGAGGACCCCTCCCCCGCCGGGCCCCCGCCGCCCGCGGAGCCGGAGGTCCTCGACCGCCCGGACGAGCACTACGAGCCGCCGCCGCCCCCGCCGGTGCCGGCGCCGGCGCCCGCCTCGCTGTACGCGGTCCTGCTCATCGCGGCCGGGGCGGTCCTCGTCGTCGCCCCGCGGGTGCTGGGCCTGACCTCCGACGTGGGACTGGTGCTCGGGGTGGCCGCCGTCGTCGGCGGGGTGGCGCTGCTGGTGTCCCGCATGCGGGAGCGGTCCACGGACGACGGCGACGACGGCGCCGTGGTCTAGCGGCCCGCTCCCGGATCCGCCCCGGGTGCGAGGGGTGGGGAGGAGGGGGTCGGTTCACTAGCGTGCGACGGGTGGATGCCGCAGCGCACTCGACGACCGTCCGGCTGACCGGGCACCTGATGGACACCGGCATCCTCGCCCGGGTGCTCGACGACGTCCTCGAGTACGGCGGCGACTACCGCATCGAGGACCTCGACCTCGGCCGGGAGCACGAGGACGAGTCCCGCGCGACCGTGCGGATCAGCGCCGGCGACGCCGAACTGCTCGACCGCATCGTCATGCGGTTGCAGACCCACGGCGCCAACGCCGTCGACCCGGGGACCGCGACCACCCGCCCCGCCCCGGCCGACGGCGTCTTCCCCGAGGACTTCTACTCGACGACCAACCTGGACACCGTCGTCCGGCTGGACCGCGAGTGGGTGCCGGTCGACCGGGCCGAGATGGACTGCGGGCTGGTGGTCAGCGAGGAGGGCGGGCGGGTCGTCGTCCGCACCGTGCCGGTGAGCGACGTGCGGGCCGGGGACGCCGTGGTCTGCGGAGCGCGCGGCGTGCAGGTGCAGATGCCGCCCTCGGTGGCCCGAGGCG
Organism: Geodermatophilus sp. CPCC 205761; assembly: GCF_051383655.1. NCBI lineage: Bacteria > Bacillati > Actinomycetota > Actinomycetes > Geodermatophilales > Geodermatophilaceae > Geodermatophilus > Geodermatophilus sp. CPCC 205761. The sequence continues at coordinate 72,066 of NZ_JALPKQ010000017.1, read as the reverse complement.
AGGAGGAGGCGTTCGGCTTCATGTCCTCGGCCGCCTCCAGCGAGAAGCCGCAGGTGGTGCTGGTCCGGCAGATCGCCGAGCGGATGCGGGAGGTGAAGGCGGCCGGGCGGAAGGTGCTCTGGGTGGGCGGGCCGGCCGTCGTCCACACCGGGGCGGCGCCGGCGATGGTGCGCCTGGTCGACGCCGGCTACGTCGACGTCCTGTTCGCCGGCAACGCGCTGGCCACCCACGACATCGAGTCCGCGCTGTACGGCACCTCCCTCGGCGTGGACCTGGCCAAGGGCTCGGGGGTGCCGCACGGCCACGAGCACCACATCCGGGCGATCAACACCATCCGGCGGGCGGGGTCGATCGCGGCGGCGGTCGAGTCCGGCGTCCTGACCGGCGGGGTCATGCACGCAATGGTGCGGGCCGGCAAGCCGTTCGTGCTGGTGGGGTCAGTGCGCGACGACGGCCCGCTCCCCGATGTCCACACCGACGTGATCGAGGGTCAGCGGGCCATGCGCGCCCAGCTGCCCGGCGTCGGCTTCGCGATCATGGTGGCGACGATGCTGCACGCGATCGCGACCGGGAACATCCTCCCGGCATCGGTGCCGCTGGTGTGCGTGGACATCAACCCGGCGACGGTCACCAAGCTCGCCGACCGCGGCAGCGCCCAGGCGATGGGCATCGTCACCGACATCGGCCTGTTCCTCGAGCAGCTCGCCCGCGAGCTGACGTGATGGAGGGGATCCGTCGGCGTGACGCCGACGGATCCCCTCCATCAGCCGTCGCCTTCCGCGACCGCGCGGCGCACCAGGTCGGCCGCGCCCACCAGCCCGGCCTGCGCGCCCAGCCGGGCGGCCACGACCCGCGGGCCGGGCCGGAACCCGCGGCCGGGCAGCGCCCGGTCCAGCCGCTCGCGGGCCGGGCCGAGCACCATCTCGCCGAGCACGCTGACGCCGCCGCCGATGACCACCACCTCCGGGTCGAGGACAGCGGCGAGGTCGGCGATGCCCTGCCCGAGCCAGGACCCGACCTCGGCCAGCAGCTCCAGCGCCAGCGGATCGCCCTCGGCCGCGGCCCGGGCGACGTCCTCACCGGTCAGCCGGTCGGCGTCGCCGTCCACCCGTTCCAGCAGCAGCGCCGCGGCCGCCGGCGAGTTGCGCGCCACCTCGCGGGCGGTGTGACCGAGGGCGGTGCCGCTGGCGTACTGCTCCCAGCACCCGCGGTTGCCGCAGGCGCACAGCCGCCCGTCGGGGACCACGCGCATGTGGCCCCACTCCCCCGCCACGCCGTGCGAGCCGCGCTGCAGCCGCCCGCCCATGACGATGCCCCCGCCGATGCCGGTGCCCAGGGTGATCATCAGCGCCAGGTCGGCGGCCGCAGCCGCGCCGTAGCGGTACTCCGCCCACGCGGCGGCGTCGGCGTCGTTGCCCACCCACATCGGGCGCTGCAGCCGGTCGGCGAGGTCCTTGCGCAGCGTCGAGTTCCGCCAGGCCAGGTGCGGGCTGAACAGCACGGTGTCGCCGGTCCGGTCGAACCAGCCCGCCGCGCCCACCCCGACGCCGACCAGCGGCCCCCCGTGCCAGAGCGCGAGCTCCTCGACCACCGCGACGATCGCGTCCTCGGTCTCCACCACCGACGCTCCCGGCGTGGCGCGGCGGGCGGTCGCCAGGACCGTCCCGTCGGGGGCGACGAGACCGCCGGCCACCTTCGTGCCGCCGATGTCGATGCCGAGCGCGGGCAGCTCGGCGGCGGTGCCGGTGGCGGCCACTCAGGCGATCTCGATCCGCTGCACGACCGGCTCCGCGGGCCCCTGGCCCTGCTCCGGTTCCGCGACGGGCGGCTCGGCCGGGGTGGACGCCGACTCGGCGAAGGACCGCAGCGCGGCCGACGCCGCATCCAGCAGGTCGGCCAGCGCCGCCGTCACCTCGGGACGCTCGCCGCGGACCACCGCCGCGACCTGGCAGACCGGGCACCAGCGGCAGTCGGCCGGGTGCGCGGTGGTGCCGTCCGCCGGCCCCCGGGCCTGGCCCAGGGTCTGGCCGAGGCCGGCCGCCAGTCGGCGCGCCTGCTCGAGCCAGTCGGCTGTGTCGGTCATGTGCTGCTCCCCTCGGCGGCCAGGAGGTCGGCCGGCCACTGCTGCGGATCGGGTGTGAAGGTGACCTCGAGCCGGGCCCGTGCGGTGCCGGCGTCGGCGAGGTGGCCGGAGGTGACCAGGCAACGGCGCAGCAGGGCGTCCAGGCGGACCGACCGGCGGGCGCCCGCCACGGTCACCACGAGGTCGTCGCCCCTGCGGGTCAGGTCCAGCCCCCTGCGCTCGGCGAAGGGCAGCGGCAGCACCAGCCGCCGGCCACCGTCCACCCGCTGGGTCGCCGGCCGGTACGGCGCGGCCGGGGCGGGGACGTCGTCGAGCGGCAGGAGGTCGGCCAGCGCCCGCGCGTCGCCCGGGGACGTCGGGGACTCCTCGACGCAGCGCACCGGGGCCAGCTCGGCCAGCGACGCGAGAACGGCGTCCTGCTCGGCCAGCCGCCGGGTCCACCACGGACCGTCCCCTGCGGAGGGCAGCACCCGGACGAGGACGGCCGCCGGCCGCTGCCCGTGCAGCGCCAGCGCGGTGACCGCGGTCCGCAGCGCCGGGACGACGTCCGGACGCGGAGCGGCCACGAGCCGGACCTGCGTGGTGGCGGGGTCGGCCAGGTCCACCGACCGGATCAGCCGCTCGATCCCGGGCACCGCGTCCAAGGCGACGTCGACCGGTCCCCGCTTGACCGTCCCGGCGCGGACGGCCGCGGTCCGGACGGCGCCGAGCATGCGCAGCCGGGTCGGCAGCGCCTGGTCCAGCCACCAGCGGAGCCCGGCCGGGAGGCCGACGAGCGCCGTGCCGGACTCGAGCGGGCCGGCGTCGACCACGACGGTGTCCGCCTCGCCGGCGGCCGCCGCACGGCCCAGCCGGAGCAGCTGGGCGAGCTCGACGGCGCCGGGCACGGGCACCACGGAGCTGGCCGGGGGCAGGCTGATGCCCGGGACGACGGCGGACACCTCACCGGCGGCCACCTCCCACAGCGACTCCAGCGCGCCCAGGGGCTCCGCGTGGGCGACGGTGAGCCCCGGGACGTCGGCCAGGCCGGGGAGCGGCCGGCCGGCGCGGGTGAGCAGGAGGACGCGGTCGCCACGGCGCGCGGCGCGCACCGCCGCCGCCGTGGCCAGCGTGGACGTACCGGCCCCACCGGTACCGGTGAGGAGGAGCGTGCGCACCGGGGTCAGCCCTCGACGCGCTTCTTGAGCTCCTTGAGAGCCGTGTCGAGGATGACCTTCTCCGCCTTGCGCTTGATCATGCCGAGCATCGGGATGGACAGGTCGATGGTGATCGCGTAGGTGACCTCGGTGCGGCCCGGCGCGGCCTCGGCGAGGGTGTAGGAGCCCTCCTGCCGCTTCTGCATCTGACCCTTGACCAGGTTCCACGACACCCGCCGGTCGCCGTCCCAGGTGTAGTCCAGGACGTAGTCGTCCTTGACCGCGCCGGCGTCGAGCACGAAGTGCACGCGACGGGCGCGGCCGTCGGGACCGTTCTCGAGGACCTCCACCTGCTTGGCGGCCGCCACCCACTGCGGATAGGCCGGGAAGTCAGCGATGACCGCCATGACGTCGGACGCCGGCGCCTCGACGGTGATCGACTGGGTGGACTGGTCGGCCATGCGCAGCAGGCTATCCGCTCCACCGTCACCCGACGGGAGCAACACCTGGCGCCTCGTACTCACGAGTACGCGCCGGGCCGCTAGATTTGGCCGACGTCCCGCGACCGGGGCCGCAGGCGACGGGGCCGGGGCCGGGGCGGGAGGAGAGGACGAGGCGTGCGCGAGTTCAGCGTCCCGGCGACGACCGAGGTCGGCCCTGACGAGGCCATCCCCGACCTGCTCGCCACCAACGTGGCCGAGCACCGCGACGAGGTGGGCCTCCGGGTCCAGCGCGACGGCCGGTGGGAGGACGTGACCTGGGGCGAGTTCGGTGCGCAGGTCGCCGGCGTGGCCAAGGGGCTGATCGCCTCCGGCGTCCGGCCCGGGGACCGGGTGGCCCTGCAGGCCCGGACCCGCTACGAGTGGACCGTCCTCGACTTCGCGATCTGGGCGGCCGGCGCGGTCGTCGTCCCGGTGTACGAGACCTCCAGCGCCGACCAGGTCGCCTGGATCCTCTCGGACTCCGGCGCGACCGCGGCCGTCGTCGAGCGCGCCGAGCACGCCGCCGCGGTGGAGTCGGTGCGCGACCAGGCGCCGGACCTGGCCTCCGTGTGGGTCATCGAGGACGACGCCGTGGGCACGCTCACCGCAGCGGGAGCCGACGTCCCCGACGCCGAGCTCGGCGCCCGCCGGGCGACGTTGACCTCGTCCAGCCTCGCCACGCTGATCTACACCAGCGGCACGACCGGGCGGCCCAAGGGCTGCGAGCTCACGCACGCCAACTTCCTGTTCGAGATCGGCAACGGGATGAGCCTGCTCAGCCGGTTGCTCAACGAGCGGGGCTCGCTGCTGCTGTTCATCCCGCTGGCCCACGTCCTCGCCCGGGTCCTGGAGGTCGGCGCGGTCAAGACCCGCACCGTCCTCGGGCACACCGCCGACATCAGCAACCTCGTGGCCGACCTCGCCGCGTTCCAGCCGACGTTCGTCCTCGCCGTCCCCCGGGTGTTCGAGAAGGTCTTCAACCAGGCCAAGGCGAAGGCGGAGGCCGCCGGGAAGGGCAAGATCTTCGACAAGGCCGCCCGGGTCGCCATCGACTGGTCCCGCGCCACGGACGCCGGCGGCCCCGGTCTCGCGCTGCGGGCCCAGCACGTGCTGTTCGACAAGCTGGTCTACGGCAAGCTGCGCGCCGCGCTCGGTGGTCGCTGCCTCGGAGCGGTCTCCGGCGGTGCCCCGCTCGGCGAGCGGCTCGGCCACTTCTTCCGCGGCGTCGGCGTCACCGTGTACGAGGGCTACGGGCTCACCGAGACGACCGCCGCCGCGTCGGTCAACCACGACGCCGCCTTCCGCATCGGCACCGTCGGCCGGCCGCTGCCCGGCGTCGAGACCGCCATCGCCGACGACGGCGAGATCCTGATCCGCGGCGGCATCGTCATGCGCGGCTACTGGAAGAACGAGCAGGCCACGAACGAGGCCGTCGACGCCGACGGCTGGTTCCACTCCGGCGACCTCGGAGACATCGACGGCGACGGCTTCATCACGATCACCGGGCGCAAGAAGGAGATCCTGGTGACCGCCGGCGGCAAGAACGTCGCCCCCGCGGTGCTCGAGGACCGGCTGCGCGCCCACCGGCTGATCAGCCAGTGCATCGTCGTCGGCGACCAGCGTCCGTTCATCGCCGCGCTGATCACCCTCGACGAGGAGGCGCTGCCGGCCTGGCTGGAGAGCAAGGGCAAGCCGGCCGGCACGACAGCGGCCGACCTGACCGAGGACGCCGACATCCTGGCCGAGATGGACGCCGCGGTCGCCGAGGCCAACAAGGCGGTGTCGCAGGCCGAGTCGATCAAGAAGTTCCGGGTGCTCGGCGCCGACTTCACCGAGGCCAACGGCATGCTCACGCCCAGCCTGAAGCTCAAGCGGGCGGTGGTCATGAAGGAGTTCGACGCCGACGTGGAGGCCCTCTACGCCCGGTGAGCCCGGGCTCCGCCGTCAGCCGTCCAGCAGGGCGGTGAAGGTCGCGGCGATCGTCGTCCACGACCACCGCTGCTCCACCCACGCCCGGCCGGCGGCCCCCATGGCCCGGGCGCGGGTGGGGTCGTCGAGCAGGCGGGTGATCGTCGCGGCGACGTCCGCCGGGGATCGCGGGTCGGCCACGACGTGCCCGGTGACGGCCTCCCGCACCGTCTCCGGCGCGCCGCCCGAGGTGCCCGCCACGACCGGCAGCCCGCAGGCCGCCGCCTCGAGGTAGACCATGCCCAGCCCCTCGACGTCCAGGCCGCCCCGGCGGGTGCGGCACGGCATGGCGAAGACGTCGCCGGCGGCGTAGTGCTCGGGCAGCTGCTCCGACGGCACCCCTCCGGTGAGGACGACGGAGTGCGCCAGCCCCCGGTCGGCGACCGCCCGCCGCAGCCGGGCCTCCAGCGGGCCGCCGCCGACGAGCAGCAGCCGCGCGTCCGGATGGCGGGCCAGCACCCGCGGCCAGCCGGCCAGCAGCACGTCCTGTCCCTTCCGCGGGACCAGGCGCGAGACGCAGACGACGACCGGAGCCGCACCCAGCCCGTACCGCGCGCGCACCGCCGCCCCGTCGGCGAACGGGGTGAACCGGTCGACGTCCACCCCGGGTGACAGCTGCGCCATGCGGGTGGCGCCGTCCAGCGCGGGCGCCAGGCGGCCGTGGGTGTACTCGCTGATGTAGGTGAGGACGTCGAGGCCCCGGGCGATCCGCCGCATGAGCTGCCGCGCCCCCGGCAGCGCCACCCAGCCGGTCTCGTGGCCGTGGGTGGCCCCGACCAGGTGCCGCACACCGGCGTCGCGCAGGGCCGGCGCGAGCAGGCCGAGCGGTGCGGCCGCGCCGAAGAAGGCGGTGTCGCAGCCCGAGCGGCGGGCCAGGTCGGCTGCCGCGCGGGCCGTGGCGCGGGTGGGCAACAACATGCCGGTCGGCCGGCGCACCACGGGGTACGGCAGCGCGGCGTCGTACGCCTCCCAGCCGGGCGACCGGGAGGCGAGCACGACCAGGGACTCCGGGGGGCGGCGGGCCAGCAGTGCCGCGACGAAGGTCTGGATGCCGCCCTGGCGCGGCGGGAAGTCGTTGGTGACGACCAGCGTCCTCACCCGGCGTCCTCCAGGCGCTGCCAGTCCAGCGCCATCGCGACCCGCTGCGGCCCGGTCGGGTGGGAGCCGAAGAACCACTGCCAGGCCGCGGGCGGGTCGGGGTCGGCGAGGTTGGCCGCCGCCAGCCGGTGCTGCATGGTGATGAACGCCTGCGCGTCGCCGGTGAGATCGAGCGCGTGCAGGTCGGCGCGCGCCTCGACGTGCCGCGACACCACGTTCCGAACCGGGGTGGCGACCAGCGTGCCGACCGACACCAGCAGCAGGACCAGCGGCACCACCCGCGGGTCGCCCGGTGCGTCCACACCGGCCCGGCGCAGCAGCGGCGTCCAGGACAGCAGCCACCCCAGCGCGGCCACCGCCGCGGCCGCACCCAGCGAGCCGATGAGGGTGCCGGTGAGGACGTCGTCGGTGGCCACGTGGCCCAGCTCGTGCGCGACGATCGACTCGATCTCCGCCGGGGGCAGCCGCTCGAGCGTCGTGTCGAACAGGACGACCCGGCGGGTCGACCCGAAACCGGAGACGTAGGCGTTGAGCGCGGTGGTGCGCCGGGAGGCGTCGGCGACCAGCACGTCCTCGACCGGGGTGCCGTTCTCCTCGGCCAGCTCGAGCAGGTCGGTCCGCAGCTGCCCCGCGGGCAGCGACTCGAACCGGTTGAACGCCGGCTCGATGAGCACCGGGTAGAGGAACGAGCCCGCGACGACGAGCGCGGCCGCGGCCCCGGCGGCCCAGGCCCACCAGGTCCGCGGAGCGCGGCGGGCCAGCCACACCACGACGAGCAGGACGACGGCAGTGAGCGCCGCGTCGATGGCGGTGGAGACGCCGACGTCGCGCAGCCACAGCAGCCAGGAGCGGGTGGACAGGCCGTACCGGTGCCGGACCACCTCGCCGTACGCCGACAGCGGCAGGGTGACCAGCCGACCCACCACCGCGATCGCGGCCGTGCCAAGCAGCGCCTGCCACGCCCAGCCGCCGCCGAGCGGGCGCGCCACCGCCCGGACCAGCCGGCCGCCGAGCGGGGTCAGCGCCAGGACGGCGGAGACGGCGAGGCCGAGCAGCAGCGAGGCCAGGGACGCCGGCCGGAGGGCCGCGGCGAAGGACTCCGCCCGCTCGACCACCTCCGCCGGCAGCCCGGCGCCGGGGCGGACCGGGGTGGCCCCACCGGGCGGGTCGGGCAGCAGGGACCACGGCGTCCGGACGGCGATGACGAGCACGAGGGCCGCCCCGAGCGCACCCGCGACCAGCAACGCGGCCCGGCGGGCGCTCACCTGGTCGATCCTAAGAGGACCCCGTCCTCCCCACCCCTCGCAGGCTCGCGGCGGGACCCGGGACGGGGCCGCCCGTCCTCCCCACCCCTCGCAGGCTCACGGCGGGACCCGGGACGGGGCCGCCCGTCCTCCCCGCGCTCAGCCGGGCTCAGAGGATGCGGCGCATCGCGGTGATGCTGCCCATCGAGTCGATGCCCACGACCTTGACCGGCTGGCCGGAGGTCGAGGCGTGCACCATCTGCCCGTTGCCGATGTACATCGACACGTGGCTGACCGGGCTGTAGTAGAAGAGCAGGTCGCCCGGCTGCAGCTCGGCGCGCGAGACCGACCGGCCCATCGTCGATTGCATGCGGCTCGAGTGCGGCAGGCTGACGCCGGCCGCGGCGTAGGCGTACTGGGTGAGCCCCGAGCAGTCGAAGGAGTTCGGGCCGCCGGCGCCCCACACGTACGGGTCGCCGACCTGGGCCAGCGCCGTGTCGACGGCCGCCTGCGCGGCACCGCTCGCGGCGGGCGCCGGCGCGGCGGCCGGGACCGCCTGCCCCGAGTGGGCCGTCTGCACCAGCTGCTGCTGGGGCGCCGACAGGGCGTCGTACTGCGCCCGGTAGTCGGCGATGTCGGCCTCGAGCCCGGCCTGCCGCGCGGTGACCTCGTCGAGCGCCTGCTGCGCCGCGGCCTGGGCCGCGTCGGCGCCGGCCCGCGCCTGCTCGGCGGCCGCGGCCCGCGTGGCGACGTCGGTGAGCACGTCGCCGGCGTGCCCGGCGATGACGTCGAGCGTGGCCAGCTGGGAGACGAAGTCCTCGGCCGACGCGCTGGTCATCAGCAGGTCGAACTCCGAGAGGCTCTCGCCGGTGAACGCCGCGCGGGCGACCTGGCGGATCTGGCCGTCGAGGGCGTCGAGCTGCGCCTGTGCGTCGGCGGCGGCCCGGTCGGCGTCGGCGACGGCGGCCTGCTGCTGGGCCAGGGTCTCGCGGGCCTCGTTGACCTGCTCGCTGACGGCCTCGAGCTCCTGACCGGTGCGGGCGACGAGCTCGGCGGCCTGCGCGGCGCTGCCGGCCTGCTCCGGATCGGCGACCGCGTTCGCGGGGAGGAGCGTCAGGGCCAGCGTCGCGGTGGCTCCGACGACGAGCCCGCGACCGAGGCGGCGGGCCGCGGTGGGGCGGCGGGGAACGACCGCAAGACGGGGGTGGATCGGTTCGGGGGCATGCCCCAGGGCAGCGTGAGGGGTCGCCACGGGCGGCGGCTCTCCGTTTCTTCCTCAGCAACCGCCTACCGAGTTAGCTGACGGGTTCGGGCTGGGAAGAAGCGCCCTATCTCTGCGCGCCGGCGGACCGACGCGTGTGCCCCGGCGGACCGGCGCACGCGAGAACTCACCCCAGTACTGCGGTGGGTCCCCGGTTCCCCCTGGGCACCGTGCGGCGCCTCGGGGAATTCGGCGGTGACCCGGCCGAGGTCACCTCACTGCGGGTGACGACCTCCCGGCCGGACCGGCTCACCGTAGGGGCGTGGTGTTGTTGTGACAAACGAGGCCCGCGTGGACTGTGGGATTTCCCACACGCTCGACGCGCGCCACGCCGACACCCCCGGTTCGCGCCTCGTTCCCTCGTCCGCGGCCGCGTCGGCGCCCGCCACGGCCGGCCTCACCCGGTGCGCCGCCGCGGATCCCCCGCCCGGCGCGGGGAGGTCTGGTGGCGCAGCGGCGGCACGAGGCCGCCGTCGGCCAGCGCGCGGACGGCCCGGCGCTCGACCTCGTCGAACTCCACCACCACACCCGGCGCCGGGACGACGACGTCCTCGGCGGCCGGACCGCGGCGGGCGGTCATCGGGACCACCGTCGGGTCGGTGCCCTGCCAGCCCGGTGGCGCCCCCAGCAGCACGGTCACGACGCAGTCGGCGCAGCCGTCGCCCCGGGCGGTGCAGGTGTCGCAGTCGATGAACATGACCCACTCCTCTGCTGACCGACGCCTTGGTCGTGGAGGCCCTCCATGGCCCCCGGTCGGTATGGGCAGCACGCTAGGGACGGGCACCGACAGTTCCCGGCCACCGTCGGTTCTGCCGCCCGCACGGCCGCCCGCACCGCCGTCGGCCGATCGGTCGCCGCCCGGCGAGCGTCCCCGGGACTGTCACTGCCCCGACCTACCGTCCGCCCCGTGCCCTCCTCCCCCGCCCGGCTGGCCGGGATCGCCGCAGGGACAGCCGCGCGAGCCGCCGCCGGGCTGCCGCGCTACGAGCAAGCCACGATCGACGAGCTCGGCACCCCGCTGGCGGAGGTCACGTTCGTCGTCGTCGACCTCGAGACGACCGGCGGCTCACCCAAGGACAGCGCGATCACCGAGGTCGGCGCGGTCAAGGTGCGCGGCGGCGTCGTCCTCGGCGAGTTCCAGACGCTGGTCGACCCCGGCTGTGCGATCCCGCCCTACATCAGCGTGCTGACCGGCATCACCACCACGATGGTGGCCGCGGCGCCGCGCATCGGGGCGGTCCTGCCCGCGTTCCTGGAGTTCGCGCGCGGCGCGGTCCTGGTGGCCCACAACGCTCCCTTCGACCTCGGGTTCCTCAAGGCCGCCTGCGCGGAGAGCGCCGTCCCGTGGCCGGCCTTCGCCTCGGTCGACACCGCGGTCCTCGCCCGCCGGCTGCTCACCCGCGACGAGGTGCCCAACTGCAAGCTGGCCACCCTGGCGCCCTTCTTCCGCACCGCGACCGAGCCCTGCCACCGCGCCCTGGCCGACGCCCGCGCCACCGTCGACGTGCTGCACGGGCTCTTCGAGCGGCTGGGCCCGCTCGGCATCACCAGCCTGGAGGAGCTGACCGGCCTCACCCGCCAGGTCGACCCCGACCGTCTGCGCAAGCGGCACCTGGCCGACGGCGTGCCCTCGGGGCCAGGGGTCTACGTGTTCCGCGGCCCCCGCGACGAGCCCCTCTACGTCGGGACGTCGAGCGATCTGCGCAGCCGCGTCCGCAGCTACTTCACCGCCGGGGAGCAGCGCAGCCGGATCACCGAGATGGTCGCCCTCGCCCAGCGCGTCGACACCATCTCCTGCGCGCACGACCTCGAGGCCGCCGTCCGGGAGCTGCGGCTGATCGCCGAGCAGAAGCCCCGCTACAACCGCCGCTCCCGCTTCCCCGAGCGCGCGCTCTGGGTCCGGCTGACCGACGAGCCGTTCCCGCGGCTGTCGGTCGTCCGGCGGGTGCGCCCGGGCGCCGGGGTCTTCCTCGGCCCGTTCCCCGACCGGCGCGCGGCCGACGCGGCGGTGGCCGCGATCCACGAGTCGCTGCCCCTGCGCCAGTGCACCGGCCGCATCTCCCTGCGGGTGCTCGGCACCGCCTGTGCGCTGGCCGGCATGGGCCGCTGCGGGGCACCCTGCACGGGTGCCCAGTCGGTCGACGAGTACGCCGGGATCGCCGCCGTGCTCCGCGCGGCGGTCGCCTCCGACCCGGACGCCCTGATCGCCCCGCTGCTGTCCCGCGTCGACCGGCTGGCCGCCGAGGAGCGCTACGAGGACGCCGCCGTCCTGCGCGACCGCGTCGCGGTGCTCGTCCGGGCGGTGCGCCGCCGGCAACGGCTCGCCTCGCTGGCCGCGGTGCCCGAGCTGGTCCTGGCCCGGCCCGGCTTCGACGGCGGCTGGCAGCTGTCCGTCGTCCGCCGGGGCCGGCTGGTGGCCGCCGGCTGCGCACCGCAGGGCAGTTCCGTCCGCGCCACGCTGGAGGGCCTGCTGGCGACGGCGGAGACGCCGCTGGGCCCCGACGACGAGCTGGCCGCGTCCGTGGACGAGACCGAGCTCGTGCTGCGCTGGATGGAGAAGCCGGGCACCCGCCTCGTCCAGGTGTCCGGCACGCTCGCCTGCCCGGCCCCCGGCACCGGCGGGTACAGCGCCTTCCTCGACCGCGTGGACGCCGGCCGCACCGGCCGCGACCCGTTCGCCGACGGACGCTCGCTCGGCACCCGAGCACGGCCCGAGCGGATCAGCCCCGGCCCGCGCGGGCACTCCGGTGCACCGGCCGCCCGGCTAGCATCGCCCGCGTGATCACCGCCATCGTCATGATCGACGCGGCCACCGACTCGATCCCCGAGGTGGCCCAGGCCGTCGCCGACCTCGAGGGCGTGAGCGAGGTCTACTCGGTCGCCGGCGACGTCGACCTCATCGCCGTGGTGCGGGTCCGGGAGTTCGAGCACATCGCCGACGTCGTCGCGGGGCGGATCAACAAGGTGCCCGGCGTCCTGGAGACCGACACCCACATCGCCTTCCGCGCCTACTCCCAGCACGACCTCGAGGCCGCGTTCTCCATCGGCTTCGACACCGCCGACTGACAGCCCCGTCCCAGGCCCGCGCCGGGTACACCTAGCCGCGCAGCGACCGGCTGACCGTCACCCAGCGCGTCAGCTGCGCCGCCGCGCGGCCGTCGTCGACTGCCCCGGCAGCCCGCTCCAGCCCCGCGGCCAGCGCGTCGTGCAGCCGGACGTTCCGCTCGTCGAAGGCGGCCAGCGCCGCCGCCGCGTTGAGCAGCACCGCGTCGCGCACCGGGCCGCGCTCACCCTCCACCACGCGCCGGAAGACGTCGGCGTTGAAGGCGGGGTCACCGCCGCGCAGCGCGTCGGGCGGCGGCGCCTCGATCCCCAGGGCCGACGGGTCGACCCGGTCGGGCTCCACCGTGCCGTCGCGCACGATCCACACCGTCGACGTCGTCGAGGTGGTGAGCTCGTCGAGGCCGTCGTCGCCCCGGAAGACGACGGCCCGCATGCCGCGCTGGGCCAGCACCTCGGCCATCACCGGCGCCATCCGCGGGTCGGCGCACCCGATGGCCGCGGCCACCGGCCGGGCGGGGTTGCACAGCGGGCCGAGGAAGTTGAAGACCGTGCCGATCCCCATCTCCTTGCGCGCCGGCCCGGCGTAGCGCATGCCCGGGTGGAACACCGGCGCGAAGAAGAACCCGATCCCGGCCTCCTGCACGCAGCGGGCGACCCCGGCCGCCGGCAGGTCGATGACGACGCCGAGCGCCTCCAGCACGTCGGCGGCCCCGGACGACGACGACGCGGCGCGCCCCCCGTGCTTGGCGACGGGCACCCCCGTCGCCGCCGCCACGACCGACGCCATCGAGGAGATGTTGACCGTGTGCGCCCCGTCGCCGCCGGTGCCGACGATGTCGACGCAGGCGAGCGGGAGCTCCACCGGCGTCGCGCGGTCCAGCATCGCGGCGGCCAGCCCGGCGACCTCCTCCGGCGACTCCCCCTTGGCGCGCAGGGCCACGGCGAAGGCGGCGATCTGGGCGGGCGTCGCCTCGCCGGTCATGATCTCGCGCATCGCCCAGGCGGTGTCCTCGCCGGAGAGGTCCTCGCGGGCCAGGAGCCGGGTGAACAGCGACGGCCAGGTGGGCCCGCCGGTCGGCGTGCGGGTGCTCACGGACGGACGACCGGCCGCCGCCCCACCCGGTCGCGCAGCACGTCGGCGATCACGACGGGGGCGGTGAGCGGGTCGATCGGGAAGGGCAGGGTGGCGTCGGCCCGGGACCAGTGCGCCAGCCAGCGGTCGGGCTGCCGGGCGATCAGCACGCAGACCGCCGGCCGGTCGGCCACCTCTTCCTCCAGCTGCCGGCTCAGCGCCAGGCCGCCGGTCGGCTGCGCCTCGCCGTCGAGGATGCAGAGGTCGACGCCGCCGCCGTCCACGGTGTCCACGACGTCCTCACCGGTCGCGCACTCGATCCAGGTGATCGGCCCGACGTCGGCCGCCGGCCGGCGCCCCACGGCGGTCCGGACGGCGGCGCGCACCTCCGGCCTGGAGCTGTAGACCAGGACGGTGGCCGGTGCGGCGTCGCTCACGTGTCCTCCTCGCGGGGCGTCGTTCCCGGTGCGCCGGACCCGGGCCCGCACACCGGGGCGAGCCTAGTGCCCGGCGGCGGACGTATCGGGCAGGTCACGGTGCCGCCACACCAGCCACCCGCGGTCGTGACCTTGACGGGGCCGATGCCATGATGACCTCGTGACAACGGCTCCCGTCGCGAGCGGCACCTTCGACACCTCCCGGGTGCACTCCCTGACCCGACCGAACATGGTCAGCGTCGGCACGATCATCTGGCTCTCCAGCGAGCTGATGTTCTTCGCCGGACTGTTCGCCATGTACTTCACCGCGCGCGCCCGCGCCACCGAGGGGTGGCCGCCGGAGCCGACGGAGTTGAACCTGCCGTACGCGCTGACGTTCACGATCATCCTGGTGGCCTCCTCGGTCACCTGTCAGCTCGGCGTCTTCGCCGCGGAGCAGGGCAACGTGTACGGCCTGCGCCGCTGGTTCACGATCACCTTCGTGATGGGCCTGACCTTCGTGCTCGGCCAGGCCTACGAGTACGTCCAGCTGGTGGAGGAGGGGACGTCGATCTCGTCGTCCACCTACGGGTCGGTCTTCTACCTGACGACGGGCTTCCACGGCCTCCACGTCATCGGTGGGCTCATCGCGTTCGTCTACCTGCTCATCCGGTCCACCATGGGCCGTTTCACGCCGGCACAGGCGACCGCCGCGATCGTGGTCTCCTACTACTGGCACTTCGTCGACGTCGTGTGGATCGGGCTGTTCGCCACGATCTACCTGATCCGCTAGGGAACCGGTGTCCACCACGAACCCGCAGTCCGACGCCCAGTCCGCCGACGAGTCCTCCCGCGGCCCTCGCCGCTGGTCCCGCCGGGCGGTCGAGGGCAGCCCCGCTGCCGCGGCCCGGGCCCGTCGCCGGTCCAAGCACCGTCGTCGCGTCGTCAACGTCGCCGGCCTGATGGCCGCACTCGTGCTGACCGGTGGCCTCTACTCGTTCCTCTCCCCCGCCTACGCCACGGACGAGGGCACGACGAGCGAGTCCGCCGCCGAGGCCGCCGGCCGCGAGCTGTACGAGCGCAGCTGCATCACCTGCCACGGCGACAACCTCGAGGGCGTGCCGGGCCGCGGCCCCTCGCTGATCGGCGTGGGCGAGGCGGCCGTCTACTTCCAGGTGCACACCGGCCGCATGCCGCTGGTCCGCCAGGAGGCCGACGCCCCCGACAAGCCGGCCGTGTTCTCCGACGAGGAGATCGACCAGCTGATGGCCTACGTCCAGGCCAACGGCGGCGGCCCCACCCTTCCCTCCGGCGACCTGCGCGACGGCGACCTGGCCCTGGGCGGGGAGCTGTTCCGGCTGAACTGCGCCTCCTGCCACAACTTCGTCGGCCAGGGCGGCGCGCTCTCCTCGGGCAAGGCGGCGCCGAGCCTCGAGGACTCCACCGACCTCGAGATCTACACCGCGATGCTCACCGGCCCCGAGAACATGCCGGTCTTCGGGGACAACCAGCTGACCCCCGACGAGAAGCGGGCGATCATCAACTACGTGCAGACCATCGACAGCCAGGCCGACCCGGGCGGTGCCGGCGTGGGCCGCATGGGTCCGGTCGCCGAGGGTCTGGTCATCTGGGTCGTCGGCATCGGCGTCCTGCTCTTCGGGATCTTCTGGATGGGGACCAAGGCGTGACCGTCTCCCCCGCCACCACTTCGGCCCAGCGACCGCTGACCGCCTGGATCAGCGAGGAGGAAGCGTGACTGCGCGCGACAGCCGCCCCGGTTCCACCGGCGGCGCCGACGTCGCCGGCCCGCTGCACGGCGGTCCGGACGACGACTACACCCCCGCACAGCTGGCGGCGATGCCCCGCGAGGACCTCGACCGCCTCGGTGCGCGCTACGACAGCGTCGAGATCCTGCACGTCGACCCGGGCCCGGAGCCCGGGTCGCCCGTCGAGCGGCGGGCCGTCCGCCAGGTCGGCTTCACCTTCGCGCTGTCCGGCCTGGCCGCGTTCGCCTTCGTGGTGGTCTACGTCGGTTCGGGCTGGTTCCTGCCCGACTGGCACTGGGAGATCTCCGAGACCGGCTGGAGCGCGCTGTTCACGCCGATCACCGGCGCCCTCATGGGCCTCGCGTTCATCCTCGTCGGCGTGGGCCTGGTGCTGTACACCAAGAAGCTGCTGCCGCACGAGACCGCGGTCCAGGACAAGCACGACGGCTCGCACTTCGACCGGGTCACCACCGGCGCAACCCTCGTGGGGGGCCTGCACAACAGCGGTCTGGCCCGCCGCAAGCTGATCACCCGCTCGCTGCTGTTCATGGGCGGCGGCCTCGGGCTCATGCTGATCATGCCGCTGGGCGGCCTGATCAAGAACCCGAACAAGGGCAACCCGCTGGGCACCACGAGCTGGGGCGAGGGCGTCCGGCTGGTCCGTGACGACGGCACCCCGATCCGGCCCGGCGACCAGCAGCCCGGCTCCATCGAGACCGTCTTCCCGGCCGTCCCGGGCGGGAACCGCGAGTCCGACGCCGCCACGATGCTCTTCCGGCTGCGCCCGGAGCAGGTGGCCGCCGACCAGCCCCGTCAGGGCCAGTCGGACTTCGGCTACGGCGACTACGTCGCCTACTCCAAGATCTGCACCCACGCCGGCTGCCCGGTGTCGCTGTACGAGCAGGAGACCAGCCGCATCCTGTGCCCCTGCCACCAGTCGCAGTTCGACATCACGCAGGGCGCCAAGCCGATCTTCGGCCCGGCCACCCGGCCGCTCCCGCAGCTGCCGATCACGGTCGATGACGAGGGCTACTTCGTGGCGCGCAGTGACTACATTGAGGCCGTGGGCCCCACCTACTGGAACCGGGAGCGCATCTGATGGCTCGCACCGCCACGGCGCCGGGTGTCCCGACCACGCGGCTGGGCAAGGCCGCCTTCGAGATCGACGACCGCCTGATCGTCGCAGGTCCGCTGCGCCGCACGCTGAACAAGGTCTTCCCCGACCACTGGTCGTTCCTGCTCGGCGAGATCGCGCTCTACTCGTTCATCATCCTGCTGCTGTCCGGCACGTACCTGACCTTCTTCTTCGACGCCTCCATGCGCGAGGTCGTCTACGAGGGCAGCTACGCGCCGCTGCGGGGCGTGGAGATGTCGGCCGCGTACGACTCGGCGCTGAACCTGTCGTTCGACGTCCGCGGCGGTCTGCTCATGCGGCAGATCCACCACTGGGCGGCGCTGCTGTTCGTCGCCTCGATCGTGGTGCACCTGTGCCGCATCTTCTTCACCGGCGCGTTCCGCCGCCCGCGTGAGACGAACTGGATCATCGGTGTGGTCATGCTGGTGCTGGCGCTGCTGATGGGCGTCACCGGCTACTCGCTGCCCGACGACCTGCTCTCCGGCACGGGGCTGCGGATCATCAGCGCGATCCTGCTCTCGGTCCCGGTCATCGGCACCTGGGCCCACTTCGCGGTGTTCAACGGCGACTACGTCGGCGAGAACATCATCGGCCGCTTCTACATCGTGCACGTCCTGCTGATCCCGGCGATCCTGCTGGCCCTGATCGCCGTGCACCTGCTGATCCTGGTCAAGCAGAAGCACACCCAGTTCCCCGGCGCGGGCCGCACCGAGCACAACGTGGTCGGCAGCCGGCTCTTCCCCACCTTCGCGGGCAAGGCGACCGGCCTGGTCTTCATCGTGTTCGGTGTCTGCGCCGCCCTCGGTGGGCTGGTCCAGATCAACCCCATCTGGCTGTGGGGGCCGTACAACCCGGCGCAGGTCTCCGCGGCCTCCCAGCCGGACTGGTACATCGGCTTCCTCGACGGCTCGACCCGCCTCTTCCCGGCCTGGGACATCAACCTGCCGGGTGACTACACGATCCCGGCGCTGTTCTGGCCGACGGTCGTGGTGGCCGGCCTGATGTTCACCGTCCTGGCGCTGTACCCGATGATCGAGCGGAAGCTGACCAAGGACACGGCGTCGCACCACCTGCTCCAGCGTCCGCGCGACGTGCCGGTGCGGACGGCGCTGGGCGCCATGGCGCTCTCGTTCTACCTGGTGCTGATGGTCTCCGGCGGCAACGACGTCATCGCCGACAAGTTCGACATCAGCCTCAACGCCATGACGTGGGTCGGTCGCATCGGCTGCGTCATCGTGCCGCCGATCGTCTACGTGATCACCTACCGGCTCTGCCTGGGCTTCCAGCAGCATGACCGCGAGGTGCTCGAGCACGGCATCGAGACCGGCGTCATCCGGCGCCTGCCGCACGGCGAGTTCATCGAGGTGCACCAGCCACTCGGTCCGGTCGACGAGCACGGACACGGCTCGCTGGCCTACGGCGGCGCTCCCGTGCCCAAGCGGATGAACCAGGTCGGCGGCGCACGGCGGGCCATCCGCGGCTTCTTCCGCCCCATCGAGGAGCCGGCACAGGTGGAGCTCGAGCAGCGGCGCGAGGCCGAGGGCCAGGCCGCGGCCGAGAGCGCCCGCGAGCTCACCGCCTCCGGTCGCCCGGCGGACGGCGGACGGCCGCAGGAGCCGCGCGACTGATCCACCCGGCACGCACGAGGAGGGCCCCGACGGAGCGATCCGTCGGGGCCCTCCTCGCGTCTGCCCACGTCGGCCGGCCGGGCGCCGACGGGCTCGTCCCCGGCCGTCTCGGCCCGCCGCCGCGGTGAGGCGCCGGTGGACGTCCAGGGCGAGTTCCAGCGCGTTCTCCAGGCCGAGATCGTGGCTCGGCCACAGTTGCGCGGTCCGGACCTCGATCTCCAGCGCCTCCAGCTCGCCTCACCGCCGGTCGGCCACCGCCCCGCGGAACCGCCCGGTCGGCCACCGCCCCGCGCAGCCGCCGGTCGGCCGGGCTGGACCGCCCGGACACGTCCACGACGGCCCGGCGGCCCCTCGATGAGGGCGGCGTACTCAGCCGCGTGCGCGTGGCCGCAGCCGGTGCCCCAGCAGAGCGGTCACCGCCGCCCTCTCCCCCCAGCAGCCGGGCGCAGCCCCGGAACCGCGACGACCACGACCGTAGCGGTCCTGACCGGACCGTGGACGACGAGAGCCCCTCCCCGCGCGCGGCGGAGAGGGGCCCTCGGGGTCGAGCGGGTGGCGGCTCAGCCGCTGTGCGCGTTCTGCCCCACGTAGTACTCGAAGAGCAGCCCGCCGATGGTGACCAGCAGGGCCGCCACGGCGATGAGGATCAGCCACGAGTGGAAGAACGCAAGCGCCAGACCCATCAGCGCGGCGGACAGCGCCACCGCGAAGGGCCAGTAGCTGCTCGGGCTGAAGAAGCCCAGCTCGCCGGCGCCGTCGGCGATGTCGGCGTCCTTGCGGTCCTCGGGACGGGCGTCGATGCGCCGGGACACGAACCAGAAGAACCCGCCGATGAGGGCGGTCAGCCCACCGGACAGGACCAGGGCGGTCGTGCCGATCGGCTCGCGGGCCCAGAACCCGTACACGATCGCCGCGATCGCGCAGAAGACGGCGATCCCGTTGAAGATGAGCGCTTCGACCTTCACGGCCGTCCCTCCTGCTGCGTGGTGTGCGGTGCGCGGTCGGAGCGCATCTCAGCTACCGGCCCTCTGGGCGTCGTCGACGAGGTCCCAGGCCTGCGTGGACTGGGGATCACCGGGCTGGCCGATGCTCTCGAGCGCGTCGAAGGTGCTCTGGCCGGACTCGCGGGCGGCGAGGTAGTCCTCGTAGTCCTCCGGGGACACCGCGCGGACCTCGAAGTTCATGTACGCGTGGTAGGTGCCGCACAGCTCGGCGCAGCGGCCGACGAAGGCACCCTCCTCGCGGACGGTCACCTCGAAGACGTTGTCCCGGCCGTTCTCGTTGCCCGGGATGACGTCGAGCTTGAAGAGGAACTCCGGCACCCAGAACGAGTGGATGACGTCGGCCGAGGCGAGCTCGAAGCGGATCGTCTGGTCGGTCGGCAGCACGAGGATCGGGATCTCCTCGCTGGTACCGACCGTGTTGACCGGCTCGCCGTCCTGCCCCGTGGTCTGGGGGTACACGAACTGCCAGTTCCACTTGAAGGCGTTGACGGCGATGGTGACGTCCGGGTCCTCACTGCGCTCCTGGACCCGGTTCTGCACCACGACGGTGAAGAAGAACAGCCCGGCGATGATGAGGAACGGGATGATCGTGTAGACGATCTCCAGCGGCAGGTTGTACGCCGTCTGCTTGGGGAGCTCGTCGCCGCGCTTCCGGTGGCGGACGACCGACCACAGGATCAGGCCCCACACGCCGATGCCGACGATCAGCGCCGCGATGACCGACCAGATCCACAGGTTGCGCATCTCGACGGACTCGTCGGTGATGCCGTCCGGCCAGCCCCAGCGCCAGAACTCGTTGTTCGGCGTGCACCCGGTGAGGACGACCGCCCCCAGGAGACCGAGCGCGGCGACCCGCGCGAGCCTGCTGCCTCGAGCCACTGCTCGCTGCCTCCTCGTCCTCCGTCCGGACGTCCCGGACGGTCCTCCCGGCGGGCCGTCAGCCGAGGTCCGGCAGACGGCGTCGCGCCGACCACAGTCTGCGGGGAGACTAGCCGACCCCGCATGGCGGCCGACCACCGGAGACGCGGTCCCGGCGGGTCGCGCCGTCCGGACGCCGGGGTGCGGCCCGCGCGCCGCCGGGAGGCCCCGCTCCCCCGCTCGCCACGTCCGTGAGCCGCCTCACCGCTGACCCCGGACGACGGGCCGCGCCGGTTACAGTCGAGGCCGTGTTCTCCCGGCTGCTGACCCCCAAGTGGGTGCTGATGCACCTCGTGGTGGCCGCGCTGTTCGTCGCCACGTTCTTCCTCGGCTACTGGCAGCTGACCAAGGCCGAGGCCGGGGGCGGCGCGGTGAACTGGAGCTACGCGCTGCAGTGGCCCCTCTACGGGGCCATGGGCCTGTGGTTCTACGTGCGCATGTGCCGCGAGGAGCTGCGCCGCGACCCGGACGAGGACGAGCCGGGCGCCGCGCTGGTGCTCTACCAGCGGCCGCGCATCGACACCACCGGTGACCCCGAGCTGGCCGCGTACAACGCCTACCTCGCCGAGCTGAACGAGAAGGCGCTGGGCCAGCGGAGCGACCGTGGCCGCTGAACGGACCGAGCCCGCCAGCACCCTCCCCCGGGCCCTCGCTCGTCGTGTCGGGCAGGGCGTCCCGGCCGCGCTGCTGCGCTACCGCGTCATGGCGTGGGTCGTCGGGGTGCTGCTGATCGCGCTCATCCTCGTAGCGGTGCCGCTGAAGTACGCCGGCGGGCTCGACGAGCCGGTCGCCGTCATCGGCACGCTGCACGGCTGGCTCTACGCCATCTTCTTCCTGACCGCCTGCGACCTGGCGCTGCGCGCCCGGTGGACGCTGCGGGGCACCGTCCTGGTGCTGCTCGCCGGCACCGTCCCGATCCTGTCCTTCGTCGCCGAGCGCATCGCTACCCGCAAGACCCGCGCCGGCGAGCGCGTCTGACCCCGTCCCGGCCCCGAGCCGGGACACGAGCCGACCCCCCGGAGACCTGCGCCTCATGTGCGGCTTGCTGGCCTACCTGTCCACCGACGCCGACCGGGTCGGCGCCTCCCACGTCTCGGACGTGCAGGACGCCCTGCACTGCCTGCACCACCGCGGCCCCGACGACACCGCCGTGTGGTCGGACTCCCGCGTGGTGCTCGGCTTCAACCGGCTGTCGATCATCGACCTCGAGGGCAGCCCGCAGCCGCTGCCCTACGCGCGCGACCGCTACCGGATCCTGTTCAACGGCGAGATCTACAACTACCTCGAGCTGCGCGAGGAGCTGGCCGCCGCGGGCGCCCCGCTGACCACCCACGGCGACACCGAGACGATCGTCGCCGGCTACCACATGTGGGGTCAGGACGTCGTCCGGCGGCTGCGGGGCATGTTCGCGTTCGTCATCTGGGACACCCACACCAGGACGGCGTTCGGCGCCCGCGACCCCTTCGGCATCAAGCCGCTGTTCACCGCGCGGCTGGCCGACGGCGGGCTGGTCTTCAGCTCCGAGAAGAAGGCGGTCCTGGAGATGCTCGGCGGCAGCAAGGCCGCCGGCGGCGTCGACCCCGCCTCGCTGCAGCACTACCTGACCCTGCAGTACGTGCCGGAGCCGGCGACGCTGCACCGGGGGATCCGCCGGATCGAGAGCGGCACCAGCTTCACCGTGGTGGACGGCGAGCTGCACACCAGCCGCTACTTCCACCCGACGTTTCGTCCCCAGCCGGTGCAGCAGGGCCGGGAGCAGGAGCTCTACGACCGGATCGCCGCCGCCCTCGACGAGTCGGTGGCCAAGCACATGCGCGCCGACGTCACGGTCGGCTCCTTCCTGTCCAGCGGCATCGACTCGACCGCCATCGCGGCCCTGGCGCACCGCTACAATCCCGACCTGATGACCTTCACGGTCGGCTTCGAACGGGAGTCGACGTCCGAGGTGGACATCGCCGCGGAGTCGGCGAAGACCCTCGGCGTCGAGCACGTGCCGGTGGTGATCACGGCGGAGCAGTTCGCAGCGGCGATCCCCGAGGTGGTCTGGTACCTCGACGACCCGGTCGCCGACCCCGCCCTCGTGCCGCTGTACTTCGTGGCCCGCGAGGCCCGCAAGCACGTCAAGGTGGTCCTGTCCGGCGAGGGCGCCGACGAGCTCTTCGGCGGGTACACGATCTACCGCGAGCCGCTGAGCCTGGCCTGGGCGCAGCGGTTCCCGGGGGTCGCGAAGCGGGCGATGGCGGCGCTGTCCGAGCGGCTACCCGAGGGGATGCGCGGCAAGGACCTCCTCCGCCGGGCGTCCATCCCCCTCGAGGAGCGCTACTACGGCAACGCCCGGAACTTCTCCGGTGCGGAGCTGGCCCAGCTGATGCGCGGCCACGACACCGACCTGTCGCACGTGACGGTCACCGAGGCCCTCTACCGGCAGACCCGCGAGGCGGGCTACGACGACGTGACGGCGATGCAGTACGTCGACCTGTTCACCTGGCTGCGAGGCGACATCCTGGTCAAGGCCGACAAGATGACCATGGCCAACTCGCTGGAGCTGCGGGTGCCCTTCCTCGACCCCGAGGTCTTCGCGCTCGCCAGCACCATCCCGCTCGACCAGCGGGTCCCCCGCGGCAGCGACGCCACCAAGTACGCGCTGCGGCGGGCGATGGAGCAGATCGTCCCGCCGTCGATCCTGCACCGGCGCAAGCTCGGCTTCCCCGTGCCGACGGCGGACTTCCTCGCCGGGCCGCTGCACCAGTGGGCGCGCGACATCGTGTCCGACAGCGAGACCGACGAGTGGCTCGACCGCCGCCACGTGTCCACCCTGCTCGACCGGCTGCGCGAGGCCGAGGTGCCCAGCAAGCGCATCGCCCGTCAGGTGTGGGAGGTGCTGGTCTTCATGGTCTGGCACGGGATCTTCGTCGAGGAGCGGATCCGCCCGGAGATCCCCGAGACGGTCTACCCGGTCAGGCTCTGAACACGACGGCGCCCCGGTCCCTCCGAGGAGGGGCCGGGGCGCCGTCGCGTTGGCCCCCTGCAGGGCCCCGCCGCGAGCTCAGCGAGTGGTGGGGAGCAGGGGGTCCTCTCTCAGTGGAACGAGTCGCCGCAGGCGCACGAGCCGCCGGCGTTCGGGTTGTCGATCGTGAAGCCCTGCTTCTCGATCGTGTCGACGAAGTCGATCGTCGCCCCGCCGAGGTACGGGCCGCTCATGCGGTCGACGATGACCTCGACGCCGCCGTACTCGTAGGTCTGGTCGCCGTCGAGGAACCGCTCGTCGAAGAAGAGCTGGTAGCGGAGGCCGGAGCAGCCGCCGGGCTGGACGGCGATGCGCAGACGGAGGTCGTCGCGGCCCTCCTGGTCGAGCAGCGCCTTCACCTTGGCGGCAGCGGGCTCGCTCAGGACGACGCCGGTCGCTTGGGTGTCCTGCACCGTCATGTCTTGTGTCCTCCCACGTTCGAGTGTGCCTGGGGCGGCACGTCCTGCTCCAGGCCAACACCGCCGGAGCGGGTCCTCTTCCACTGTACGGCCGACGGCCCCGCATGGACGGGGAACGGCCGAGGTCACACGTAGACTCGGGCGTGTGAAGCTCCGCCTGCCCGGGCGCCGGGACCGCGCCGAGGCCGCGTCCGCCCCCGCCGACGACGCCGTCCAGTTGGTGAAGTCGAGCGGCAAGGGTCGCCCGACGCCCAAGCGCCACGAGGCGCAGGGCCGCCGGCCCGGCCCTCCCCCGCCGCCGCCGACCACCCGCAAGGAGGCCTACCGGCGGATGCGGGAGCAGCAGGCCGCCGGCCGCGGCGCCGCCCGCGCCGGTGCGGCCCGGGGCGACGACAGCTACCTGCCCGCCCGCGACCGCGGCCCGGTGCGCAAGCTGGTGCGCGACGTCGTCGACGCCCGCCGCAACGCCGGCAGCTTGTTCCTCGTCGTCGCCGGGCTGGTGCTGATCGGGTACTTCATCCCCAACCCCGCGGTGCAGAGCTACACCGTCTTCCTGTGGTTCCTGTTCTTCCTGGTGATCATCGCCGACTCGGTCGTGCTGGGCCGGCGGATCAAGCGGAAGGTGCTCGAGCGCTTCCCGAACGACGACCACCGGATGCGGGGCCTGATCTGGTACGGCATCAGCCGCTCCACGATGGTCCGCCGGTGGCGGTTCCCGAAGGCCGAGGTCCCGGTGGGTGCGGACGTCTGAGCCGCCGCGGCTAGCGTCGGCACCGTGGAATCCAGAAGACTCGGCCGTTCCGGCCTCTCCATCTCCGCGATCGCCTACGGCAACTGGCTGACCCACGGCGGCCAGGTCGAGGAGGACGCCGCGCACGCCTGCGTGCGGGCCGCCCTCGACGCGGGCATCACGACCTTCGACACCGCCGACGTGTACGCCGGCACCCGCGCGGAGTCGGTGCTCGGCCGCGCGCTGGCCGGCCAGCGCCGCGAGGGGCTGGAGGTCTTCACCAAGGTGTACTGGCCGACCGGCCCCGGCCACAACGACCGCGGCCTGGGCCGCAAGCACGTCATCGAGAGCTGCCACGCGTCGCTCCGCCGGCTGCAGACCGACTACGTCGACCTCTACCAGGCCCACCGGTACGACCCCACGGTGCCGCTGGAGGAGACGATGACCGCCTTCGCCGACCTGGTGCGGGCGGGCAAGGCCCTCTACATCGGCGTCTCCGAGTGGCGCGCCGACGAGATCGCCGCCGGCGCCGCCCTCGCCCGCGATCTCGGCATCCAGCTGATCAGCAACCAGCCGCAGTACTCGATGCTGTGGCGGGTCATCGAGGACGAGGTCGTGCCCACCTCCGAGAAGGAGGGCGTGTCCCAGATCGTCTGGTCACCGCTGGCGCAGGGCGTGCTCACCGGCAAGTACCTGCCCGGGCAGCAGCCGCCGCCGGACAGCCGCGCGGCCGACGAGGAGGCCGGCGGCACGATCCGGCGGTTCCTGCGCGACGACGTCCTCACCCGGGTGCAGCAGCTGCGGCCGGTCGCCGAGGACGTCGGCCTGTCGATGGCCCAGCTGGCGCTCGCCTGGGTGCTGCAGAACACCAACGTCGCCGCGGCGATCATCGGTGCCACCCGGCCCGAGCAGGTGCACGACAACGTCCGGGCGGCCGGCGTGACGCTCGAGCCGGCCGTGCTGGCACGGATCGACGAGGTGCTCGGCGACGTGGTCGAGCGCGATCCGTCCCGCACCGCCCGCGGCTGACGAAGGACCCCCTGCCCCCACCGCTCGCGGGGGGGGTAGGGGGCCTGGTACGGGCTCAGGTGGCGGCCAGGCCCATCGGGCCGTAGACCTCGGTGTCGCCGTCGAACAGCGTCACGGTGGCCACCCCGCGCTCCAGCAGGAGCCGCCAGTGCTCCCCCAGCCACGACTCCGCGTCGCCCTGGTTGTCCGACGGCGGGACGTCGACCCCGACCGACGCCGGGTCGACCTCCGCCCCCGAGGGGTCCTCCAGACGCCAGTACCAGCTCATGCGGCCGAGGCTAGTGGCCGCTCTCGTCCCGTTCCCGCAGGTGTGACCTGCGCCTGGTTACCGCACCCGGCCCAGCGGGCATGTCAGGTCCTCGACAGTCCAGTTCAGGACCGGAGGACCGATGAGCCAGCCCACCGCGGGCGCCACCCGTGCGACCGCCCCACCCCAGTCCCCCGAGGACTCCTCGACCGGTCAGCTGATCGGCCAGCTCACCGAGCAGATCTCCCGCCTGGTCCGTGACGAGGCGCGACTGGCCCAGGCCGAGGTCACCCAGAAGGCCAAGCGGCTGGGCGTGGGGGCCGGCCTCTTCGGCGGCGCCGGCCTGTTCGCCTTCTTCGGGACGGCCGTGCTCATCGCCGCCGCCGTCCTGGCCCTCGCCCTCGCCCTGCCGGGCTGGCTGGCCGCGCTCATCGTCGCCGTCGTGCTGTTCGCCGTCGCGGGTGTCCTCGCCCTGATCGGCAAGAAGGACGTCGACAAGGCCACCCCACCGCTGCCCACGCAGGCCATCGCCAGCACCAAGGAAGACATCGCGACCGTGAAGGAGAGTGCGCGCCGGTGAGCACCCCCAGCAGCTCCAGCGCGGCCGGCAACGGCGCGCCGAGCGACCCCGACGCCATCAAGGCCGAGATCGAGGCCACCCGCGCGCAGCTCAGCCGCACCGTCGACGAGCTGTCGCACCGGCTGGACGTCCCTGCGCGGGCCCGGGAGAGCGCGTTCCGCGCCCGGGACACCGCGGTCGAGACGTACCGGGAGAGCCCCCCGACCGCCATCGGCGCCGGCGCCGGCCTGGCGGCCCTCATCGGGCTCCTCGTGTGGCGCCGGCGGACCAAGCACCGCCGCGTGGCCAAGCGGGCGACGAAGAAGGCCGCCAAGGCCCTCGCGGCCCGCCGCGCCGCGGCCCAGAAAGCCGCCCGCAAGACCGCCGCCAAGACCCGGAAGTCCGCCGCGAAGAGCGCGAAGAAGGCCCGCAGGACCGCGAGGAGGACGAAGTGAGCAACAAGGGAGCCAAGCTCGCCTACCGCCCGATCGGCCTGCTGGCCGGCATCCTCGCCGGTGCCGTCTCCGGGACCATCTTCAAGCAGGTGTGGAAGCGGGTCTCGCACGAGGACGACGCGCCCGACGCGCTGCAGAGCGAGTACCGGATGCGCGAGATCGTGCTGGCCGCCGCGCTGCAGGGCGCGATCTTCGCCGCCACCAAGGCCGCGATCGACCGGCTCGGCGCGCAGACGTTCACCAAGCTGACCGGCAGCTGGCCGGGCGACTGACGTGTCCGGGACCCGACACCACGAGAGCGCCGTCGACCGCATCCGGGAACGGGTCGAGGAGAAGGCCGCCCGGCGGGCCGCCGCCAAGGCCGCCGCCGAGGGCGCCGACGAGCACGGCTCACCGCCGGGGGCGGAGCGGCCACCGCCCGGGGCGCCGTCGGAGCGCGAGCTGCCGGGGATCGGCGCGGAGACACCGACCCGCATCCCGCTGCGCGGGTGGAAACAGGTGGTCAAGCGGGCGTGGGCCGAGAACAAGGCCGACAACATGCCGATCATCGCCGGCGGCGTCGCGTTCTTCGGCTTCCTCGCGGTCTTCCCCGCGCTGATCGCGACGATCTCGATCTACGGCCTGGTGGCCTCACCGGAGCAGGTGAGCGAGCAGATCGAGTCGGTGTCGGCGCAGCTGCCCGAGAGCGCGCAGGAGATCCTCAGCGAGCAGCTGACCTCGATCACCAGCAACAGCGGCGGCGCGCTGACGGTCGGGCTGGTGGTGTCGATCCTCGCCGCGCTGTGGAGCGCCTCCGGCGGGGTCGGCAACCTGATCACCGCGGTCAACATCGCCTACGACGAGGTGGAGACCCGCAACTTCATCAAGATGCGGGCCACCTCGCTGGCGCTGACGCTGGGCGCGATCGTCTTCGTGCTGATCACGATCACCCTGGTCGCCATCGTCCCCGCGGTGCTGGAGGAACTCCCGCTCGGGGTGGTCGGCACGATCCTGGCGCAGGTCGTGCGGTGGGTGCTGCTGCTCGGGGTGTTCGCCGGCGGGCTCGCGGTCGTCTACCGCGTGGCGCCCGACCGCGACTCCCCGCAACTGCGGTGGGTCAGCATCGGCTCGATCGTCGTCACCGTCGTGTGGGCGCTGGTCAGCATCGGGTTCGCGTTCTACGTGGACAACTTCGGGTCCTACAACAAGACCTACGGCGCCATCGCCGGCGTCATCGTGCTGATGCTGTGGCTGTACCTGACCTGCTACCTGGTGCTGCTGGGCGCGGAGATCAACGCCGAGGCCGAGCACCAGACCGCGCGGGACACCACCTCCGGCGAGCCCGTGCCGATGGGCGAGCGGAACGCGGTGGTGGCCGACTCCCTGCCCGACAAGCCGGAGCCGACCAAGGAGGACAAGGACCCCACCCGCAAGAACCGGTAGGGCTCAGCGCACGTGCGAGGGCACGAAGGGCGGCCGCACGACCTCCGCGGTCTGCGGCCGCCCGCGCACGTCGACGGCGAGCTCGGCGCCCTCGGCCGCGCCGGCCGCGGTGTCGAGCAGCGCCAGCGCGATCCCGGTGCGCAACGACGGCGAGAACGTGCCGCTGGTGACCTCGCCGACGCGGGTGCCGGAGCCGTCGAGCACTGCCATCCCCGGCCGCGGGATCCCCCGGCCGGTGGCCCGGAGGCCCCACAGCAGCCGCGCGGGCCCGCGCTCCTTCTCCGCCAGCAGCGCCTCCCGGCCCCAGAACGCCGGCTTGCCCCAGCCCACCGCCCAGCCGGCGCGGGCCTGCACGGGCGTGATGTCGGCGGACAGCTCGTGCCCGTGCAGGGGGTAGCCCATCTCGGTCCGCAGCGTGTCGCGGGCTCCGAGCCCGCACAGCCGCAGTCCCTCGTCCTGCCCGACGTCGACCAGCACGTCCCACAGCTCGCCGGCCTGCTCGGCGGGCACGAGCAGTTCGTAGCCGTGCTCCCCGGTGTACCCGGTCCGGCAGACGGTGACCTCCGTGTGCCCGCCCCCGGTGCCGGTCACGAACGACATGTACGGGAGCTCGCCGGGCAGTCCCAGGAAGGACAGCACCTGCGCGGACTTCGGCCCCTGGACGGCGAGGACGGCAACGTCGGTGTGCCGGTCGGTCACGCTCACCCCGGCGGGCGCCGCCTCGGTCAGCCGGGCGACGACGTCGGCGGCGTTGGCCGCGTTGGGCACCAGCAGGACGTCGTCGGGGCGGTGCAGGTAGACGATGAGGTCGTCGACCACCCCACCCGCCCGCGGGTCCCCGTCGGGCAGGCAGCACATCGTGTACTGCGCCTGACCCGGGCCGATCCGCCCGAGGTCGTTGGTCAGGCAGGAGTCGACGAACGCGGCGGCGCCCGGACCCCGAACCGTGACCGTGCCCAGGTGGGAGACGTCGAAGAGACCCACCCCGGTGCGGACGGCGGTGTGCTCGGCCAGCACCCCGCCGCCGGCGTACTCGATCGGCATCGACCAGCCCCCGAAGTCGGCCAGCTTGGCGCCGGCCGCGACGTGCCGCTCGTGCAGGGGGGAGGTCGAGGGGGCCACGGGAGCACGCTAACGCGGCCCTGCTGCGGGGGTCCCGCGGCGAGCTTGCGAGGCGCGGGGGGCAGCGGAGGCCTTTGTCTACGATCGAGCGGTGCCGCCGACGATCACCGCCACCGACCGCCCGCTCGAGAAGCTCTCCGCCGACGCCGTCGTCGTCGGCATCGGCAAGGGCCCGGACGGCCTGCTGTCCACGCCCGGCGCGGAGGCCGTCGACCGGCTGCTCGGCGGCCGCCTCCTCCCGGCGCTGGTCGACCTGGGCGCCCGGGGCGGCGAGGACGAGGTCACCCGCGTGGCCAGCCTCGGCCAGGGGCCCTTCCCGGTCGTCGCGGCCGTCGGCCTGGGCGCTCCCCAGGCGGCCGGTGGCTACACCGACGAGGCCGTCCGCCAGGCCGCCGGGGCGGCCAGCCGCGCGCTGACCGGCCGGGGTTCGGTGGTCACCCTGCTGGCCGCGGTCGGCGGGCCCCCCGACGCGCCGCGGCTGCACGCCGTGGGCGAGGGCAGCCTCCTGGGCGCCTACGAGTTCACGGCCTACAAGTCCGACCTCCGGGCCGACCGGCCCGCCCCGCCGCGGGAGTTCACCGTCGTCGTCCCCGACCACGGCGACGCGCGCGCCCCGCTGGCCCGGGCCCGGGCGGTGGCCGATGCGGTGTCCCTGGTGCGGGACCTGGTCAACACGCCGCCCAACGACCTCTTCCCCGCCGAGCTCGCCGACCGCGGCGCGGCCGCCGGCAAGAAGGCCGGGCTCACCGTCGAGGTGCTCGACGAGGAGGACCTGGCGGCCGGCCGATACGGCGGCATCCTGGCCGTCGGCGGGGGGTCGGTGCGCAAGCCGCGGCTGCTGCGGCTGACCTACAGCGGCAAGAAGGCGCGCAAGAAGATCGCGCTGGTCGGCAAGGGCATCACCTTCGACAGCGGCGGCCTGTCCATCAAGCCTGCGCTGAAGATGGAGGACATGAAGAGCGACATGGCGGGCGCGGCGGCCGTGATCGCCACCGTGTGCCTGGTCGCCGACCTCGGCCTGCCGGTCGAGGTCACCGCCACGGTGCCGATCGCCGAGAACCTGCCCAGCGGCACGGCCTACCGGCCGGCCGACGTCGTGACCTTCCGCAACGGCAAGAGGGCGGAGATCACCAACACCGACGCCGAGGGCCGGGTCGTCCTGGCCGACGCGATCGCCCGTGCCGCGGAGGACGCTCCCGACTACCTGCTCGAGACCGCGACCCTGACCGGCGCGCAGCTGGTGGCCCTGGGCTCGCGCACGTCCGGCGTGATGGGCAGCGACGAGCTGCGCGACACGGTGGTCGCCGCCTCCCGGCGCAGCGGCGAGTCGATGTGGCCGATGCCGATGCCCGCCGAGCTCCGCAAGGGCCTCGACTCGCCGGTGGCCGACTTCGTCAACGCCAACGCCGACCGGATGGGCGGGATGGTCGTCGGGGCGCACTTCCTCGCCGAGTTCGTGCCCGACGGCCTGCCGTGGGCGCACATCGACATCGCCGGGCCCAGCTACAACACCGGCTCGCCGTGGGGCTACACGCCCAAGGGCGGCACCGGTGTGCCCGTCCGGACCCTCCTCGCCACGATCGAGACGCTCATCGCCGACCGGTGAGGCGCCGGGGCGGCCGCCGTCAGGCCCCGTCCCGAGGTCGCCCCGAGCCCGCCAAGGGTGAGGAGGACGGGTTCCTCCACCTAGCCGGCGGTGGGGGGACGGTGGTCCTTCGCCCAGTCCCGCATCCGCTGCGGATAGCCGGTGATCTGAGCGTCGTACACCGGGACACCGAGGTCCCGGGACAGCCGGCGGGCCGTGTCCGGGCCGTCGATCCGCCGGCGGGTCCACTCCCCGTCGGCGGCCACGAGCACGATCGTCGTCTCGGTCACCGCGGTCCGCGGCTCCACGTAGCCCTCCACGCCTCGGCGGGTGGCGACGAACTGCTCCAGGTGGCTCAGATCGGCGCGGCCGGCGCCGCGGTCGAGGGTGCCGGGGCGGTCGCCCGCCGACCGACGACGTCGGAATCGACCCCACAGCGCCATGTCCGCTCCCGTCCCGGTCGGCGGCGGTGGCGCCGCGACACCCGCGCTGGAAACGGCACCCCCGGCCGCCGCGTTCCCGGAGTGGCAGGATGGACGCGGACGTTCCCCCTCCCGCGCGAACGGGACGGGCCACTGCATTCGAGGAGAGCTCGTGAGCGCACCCCCCTCCCCCGCCGATCTCGTCATCCTCGGTGGTGGCTCGGGTGGCTACGCCGCGGCGCTGCGTGCGGCCGAACTCGGCATGTCCGTCGTCCTCGTCGAGCGCGACAAGGTCGGTGGCACCTGCCTGCACCGGGGCTGCATCCCGACCAAGGCCCTGCTGCACAGCGGTGAGGTCGCCGACAGCGCCCGCGAGGGCGAGCAGTTCGGTGTCAAGACGTCGCTGGCCGGCATCGACATGGACGGCGTCAACGCCTACAAGGACGGCGTGGTGTCGCGGCTCTACAAGGGCCTGCAGGGCCTGATCAAGAGCCGCAAGATCAACTACGTCGAGGGCGAGGGCCGGCTGGTCTCCGCCACCGCCGTCGAGGTGAACGGGCAGCGCTACGAGGGCAAGCACGTCCTGCTGGCCACTGGTTCCTACGCGCGGACCCTGCCGGGCATCGAGATCGACGGCACCAAGGTCATCACCAGCGACCACGGGCTCAACCTGGACCGCGTACCGACGTCGGCGATCATCCTGGGCGGCGGGGTCATCGGCTGCGAGTTCGCGAGCGCCTGGACGTCCTTCGGCGTGGACGTCACGATCGTCGAGGCGCTCCCCCACCTCGTCCCGCTGGAGGACGAGGCCTCCTCCAAGCTGCTGGAGCGGGCGTTCCGCCGCCGCAAGATCGGCTTCTCCCTGGGCAGCCGCGTGGCCGGCGTCCAGACGACCGACGACGGCGTCACGGTCTCGCTGGAGAACGGCAAGGAGTTCGAGGCCGAGCTCGTGCTCGTCGCGGTCGGCCGCGGCCCGGTCAGCCAGGGGCTGGGCTACGAGGAGGCCGGCGTCGCCATGGACCGCGGCTACGTCCTCGTCGACGAGTACTGCCGGACCAACGTGCCGACGATCTCCGCTGTCGGTGACCTCATCCCCACCCTGCAGCTGGCCCACGTCGGCTTCGCCGAGGGCATCCTCGTCGCCGAGCGGCTGGCCGGGCTGAGCCCCGCTCCGATCGACTACGCCGGCGTCCCACGGATCACCTACTCCGAGCCCGAGGTCGCCTCGGTCGGCCTCACCGAGGCCCAGGCCAAGGAGAAGTTCGGCGAGGTCAAGACCCTCGTCTACGACCTCGGCGGCAACGGGCGGAGCCAGATCCTCAAGACCCAGGGCGCCGTCAAACTGGTGCAGGCCGTGGACGGTCCGATCGTCGGGGTGCACATGGTCGGCAGCCGGGTCGGCGAGCTCATCGCCGAGGCCCAGCTCATCTACAACTGGGAGGCCGAGGCCGAGGACGTCGCCGGCCTCATCCACCCGCACCCGACCCAGAGCGAGGCCCTCGGCGAGGCGCACCTGGCGCTGGCCGGCAAGCCCCTGCACGTGCACGGCTGATCCAGCACGACCTCCCACCCACCCCGCGCCAGAAGGAGCCCTCCCCCGATGCCGACGTCCGTCACCATGCCCGCCCTGGGCGAGAGCGTCACCGAGGGCACGGTCACTCGATGGCTCAAGCAGGAGGGTGAGCAGGTCGAGGTCGACGAGCCCCTCCTCGAGGTCTCGACCGACAAGGTCGACACCGAGATCCCCTCGCCGGCCGCCGGTGTGCTCACCAGGATCCTCGTGTCCGAGGACGAGACGGTCGAGGTCGGCGCCGAACTCGCGGTCATCGGCGGGGACGGCGACGGCAGCGCTCCGAGCGGCGAGGCGCCGGCCAGCGCCGCGCCGGCCCAGGAGCAGCCCGCGGCCGAGCCCGAGCCCGAGCCGGAGCCGGCGCCCCAGCCGGCCGCCGAGGCGCCCGCCCCCTCCGGGGACGCCGGTGCGGGTGGCGGCCAGGGCGGCGGCGAGGGCACCCCGGTGACCATGCCGGCGCTCGGCGAGAGCGTCACCGAGGGCACCGTCACGCGGTGGCTGAAGTCCGTCGGAGACGACGTGTCGGCCGACGAGCCGCTGCTCGAGGTCTCCACCGACAAGGTGGACACGGAGATCCCGGCCCCCGTCAGCGGGACCCTGCTGGAGATCACCGTCGGCGAGGACGAGACCGTGGAGGTCGGCGCGCAGCTGGCCGTCATCGGTAGCGGCGCCGCCGGCGGGGACAGCGCCCCCACAGCGTCCGCTCCCGCGGCGGCCGCCCCGGCACCCAGCGCGGAGCAGCCGCAGACGGCCAAGCCCGCCAGCGAGACGCCGGGCGCCGACTACGGCTCCAGTGGCGCCCTGCCGGCCGAGTCCCCGACGTCGGCGCCCGCGCCGGCCGCCTCGGCCGCCCCGCAGGCGCCCGCCGCCCCCCAGGCGCCGGCCGGTGCTCCGG
Organism: Geodermatophilus sp. CPCC 205761; assembly: GCF_051383655.1. Classification (NCBI taxonomy): domain Bacteria; kingdom Bacillati; phylum Actinomycetota; class Actinomycetes; order Geodermatophilales; family Geodermatophilaceae; genus Geodermatophilus; species Geodermatophilus sp. CPCC 205761. Next base: position 38,330 of record NZ_JALPKQ010000017.1, on the reverse strand, counting down.
CCGAGCAGCCCTCCGGTGACGGCGGCGGCCAGTACGTCACTCCGCTGGTGCGCCGGCTCGCCGCCGACAACGGCGTCGAGCTGTCCTCGGTCAAGGGCACGGGCGTCGGCGGCCGGATCCGCAAGCAGGACGTGCTCGCGGCCGCGCAGGCCGCCTCGACGCCGGCTCCCGCCGCCACCGGGGCCGGGGCCGGGCGCGCCACGACGAAGCCCTCCCCGGCGGCCATGCCCGACACCTCGCTGCGCGGCCGCACCGAGAAGCTCTCGCGGCTGCGCAGCGTCATCGCCCGCCGGATGGTGGAGTCGCTGGCGGTCAGCGCCCAGCTGACCACGGTCGTGGAGGCCGACGTCACCGCGATCGCGCGCCTGCGGGACCGGGCCAAGCGGGACTTCGAGGCCCGCGAGGGCGTCAAGCTCTCGTTCCTGCCGTTCTTCGCGAAGGCGGCGGTCGAGGCGCTCAAGGCCCACCCGGCCGTGAACTCCTCCATCGACCTCGAGGCCGGGACGGTGACCTACCACGACGCCGAGAACCTCGGGATCGCGGTGGACACCGAGCGCGGCCTGCTGGTGCCCGTCATCAGGGACGCCGGCGACCTCAGCCTCGGTGGGCTGTCCCGCAAGATCGCCGACCTGGCGGAGCGGACCCGGACCAACAAGGTGACGCCGGATGAGCTCGGTGGCGGCACGTTCACGCTGACGAACACCGGCAGCCGCGGGGCGCTGTTCGACACCCCGATCATCAACCAGCCGCAGGTGGCGATCCTCGGCACCGGAACGGTGGTCAAGCGCCCGGTGGTCGTCCAGGACGCCGACCTCGGTGAGGTCATCGCCGTCCGGTCGATGGTGTACCTGGCCCTCACCTACGACCACCGGATCGTCGACGGCGCCGACGCCGCCCGCTTCCTCACGACCGTGAAGGAGCGGCTGGAGGCCGGCCAGTTCCACGGCGAGGTCGGACTCGCCTGATCCGCTCCGATCGGGGCCCCGGCGACGGCCGGGGCCCCGATCGCGTTCCGCCGTCCGGGGGCTCTGCCGAGGAGACAGATGAAGGTCGCGGTCACCGGCTCGTCCGGACTGATCGGCTCCCGCCTGGTGCCGGCGCTGCGCGCGGACGGTCACGAGGTCATCCGGCTGGTCCGCCGCACTCCGCGGACGGCCGAGGAGCACCGGTGGGACCCTCAGCACCGGCGGATCGACCCGGCCCTGCTGGCCGACGTCGACGCGGTGGTCAACCTCGCGGGGACCCCGATCCGCCCCCGGCCCTGGACCTCCGGGTACAAGGACAGACTGCGGTCGAGCCGCCTGGACGCGACGACCACCGTCAGCCAGGCGCTCGCCGACGCCGCCGTCGCCGACCCGTCGCGCCCGCGGGTGCTGCTCTCGGCCTCCGGCATCGGCTACTACGGCGACACGGGCGACCGCGCCGTCGACGAGGACGACCCGCCGGGCACCGACTTCCTGGCCCGGCTCTGCACCGAGTGGGAGGCGGCCACGGCTCCCGCCGCCGAAGCCGGTGTCCGCGTGGTGCAACTGCGGACGGGGCTCGTCGTCGGCCGCGGGGCGCCGCTCATGCAGATCCTGGGCCTGGTCTTCCGTGCCGGGCTGGGTGGCCGCATGGGATCGGGGCGGCAGTACTGGCCGTGGATCAGCCTGGACGACGAGGTGGCCGCGATCCGCTTCCTGCTGACGGCCGACGTTTCCGGACCGGTGAACCTCACCGCGCCCGGCCCCGTGACCAACGCCGAGTTCACCCGCCGCCTGGGCCGCGTGGTTCGCCGGCCGACCGTGCTCGCCGTCCCCCGCGTGGCCCTCTCGCTCGCTCTCGGGGAGTTCGGCCGCACCGGTGTCCTGGCCGGTCAACGTGCCCTCCCCCGGAAGCTGTCGGGAGCGGGGTACGCCTGGACGCACGAGGACCTCGACGAGGCGTTCCGCGCGGCGTTGGGTCGCACCTGACTCACCGGATCCGCTCGGCCGAGTCGATGCGCCAGTCCCCGTCGACGGCCACCAGCGTCATCCGCACCTCGTCCTCACCCCGTGCGTCCACCGAGCGCCGGGCCGGCCCGTCCGGTGCCCCCACGGCCACGACGTCGTAGGCCGGCCAGGTGTCGACCACCTGGAGGGTCACCCGCCCCTGTGCGACGCCGCCGTCGACCACGGTCACCCGCAGCACCGCCGGGGTGAAGCCGCGCAGGCTCTCGCCGGCGGCGAGCAGGCTCGACACGGTCTCCCGGTCGGCGGTCGCCATCGGCGTGCCGGGCAGGTGCACCTCGTCCAGCAGGTCCACCGATCCCGTCCGGAACGCCGCCGCCCGGCGTCCGTACAGCGTGGTGAGGCGGTCCCTCCATGCCTCCGCCGAGTCGTCCTGCGCCGCCTCCCCCTGCGGCGACTCCTCGGCGGGTGGGGTGTCCGGGAGCGGCGCCGTCGTCCGCGGCGAACTGGCCGCGCGGTCGGCGAGCTCGGCTGCCCGGGCCGGTGGGGCGTCGGGTTGCGCCCACCGTCCGCCGAGCCACACCACCCCGGCGAGGACGACCCCCACTGCGACGACGACGCCGATCCGTCGGGCCGCCGTCTCCGCCGTGCCGGCCGGCAGGCGGATGCGCCGGCGCGGGGGCTCCGGCGGCTCGGCCGTGCGGCGGTGTCGACCGGGCACCTGGTGGGTCAGCTCGGTACGCGGGCCGCCGGTGCCGGCGAGGTCCTCCTCCAGCACCCTGGCCACCGGGAGCCGCACCGGCTCCGGCCGGCAGGCGTGCCTCAGGTCGAGGGCGAACGCCGCGGCCGAGCCCCGCAGGTGCGGATCCGCTGACAGCCCCCGGCCGATGACATCGCGCAGCTCCGCGGGTGCGTCGGGCGCCAGTTCGGCGAGGTCGGGGATCACCCCGTCCGCGGCCACGCGGAGCGTGTCGGCCGCCGTGGCGGCGTTCCAGGGGGCGACACCGGTGAGGGCGTGGAACGCCGCGGCGGCCACGCCGAACACGTCCGACGCCGGTCCCGGCGCGCCACCACGTGCGACCGTCGGGTCGACGTAGGCCGGTGTGACCTCACCGGCCGCGGCCTCCCCCAGCACCCGGGCCACACCCAGGTCGGTCAACACCGGCCGGCCCTCGGCCGTGAAGACGATGTTGCCGGGCGACAGGTCTCCGTGCACCACCCCGTGCTCGTGGGCGTGGGCGAGCGCGGCGGCCACCGGCGCGACGGCGGTCACCACCTCACCGGGGCGCAACCGGCCGCGACGCGCCAGCAGGGCGGCCAGGCTGCCGCCGGGGAGCAGGTCGAGGACCAGGGCGACCCGCGGCTGCGCGCCCCGGCGGGGTTGGTGCACCACGTCGACCAGCCGGACGAGGTGCGGGTGATCCAGCTCGCCCAGCAGGGCCGCCTCCCGTGCCTGCCGTTCGGGGTCGCCGGCCACCAGGACCTTGACCGCCACCGGCGGCCCGCCCGACCGCGGCACGCCCCGCCAGACCTCGCCCGATCCGCCGCGGCCCAGCAGTTCCTCCAGGCGGTAGCCGGGCACGACGGGAGCGTCTGCGGGCTCACGACGGTCGGAGGGGTCGCGGATCGGCATGGCTGGGCACCGTAGGCGCTCGGCCGTGCACACCGTCGCCGTTGTCCACAGGCCGAGCCGCCGTCCACAGTCCCCGGACCGCGCGGGTGGCCCGGTGCCTGCGGGCCTAGGTTCGTCCCGTGCCGCTGCCGACTCTTCCCGAGCCCGTGGTGCGGCACACCTGGCGATCCCACGAGCGAGGAGCTGCCTGCCCGTGCCCGCGTCCGCACCGACCATCCTGGCGACCAGCATGGGCTTCCGCACCCGTGGTCGTGGGCCCTACGACTGGGCGCCCGGACCGGTCTTCGACCTGGCGGTCGAGCTCGCCGGGCGGCCCGACCGGCCGAGGCTGTGCTATCTCGGCACCGCCACCGGCGACGACCCGGTCCGGCTGGCCGGCGTCTACGGCGCGTTCGCCGGCAGCCCGGTCGAGGTCAGCCACCTCAGCCTGTTCCCCATGCCCACCGTGCCGGACCTGCGGGCGCACCTCCTGGACCAGGACGTCGTCTGGGTCGGCGGGGGGAGTGTGGCCAACCTGCTGGCGGTGTGGCGGGTGCACGGCCTCGACGCGGTCTTCCGGGAGGTGTGGGAGGCCGGCGTGGTCCTCGGCGGGGTGTCCGCGGGATCGCTGTGCTGGCACGTCGGCGGCACCACCGACTCGTACGGGCCCGATCTCCGGCCGGTCACCGACGGCCTGGGGCTGATCCCCACGTCCAACGGCGTGCACCACGACTCGGAGGAGCAACGCCGCCCGCTCTACCACCGGCTGGTGGCCGAGGGGACGTTGCCGGCCGGGCACGCCACCGACGACGGGGTCGGGCTGGTGTACCGCGGCACCGAGCTCGTCGAGGCGGTCGCCGACCGCCCCGACAAGGCGGCCTACCGCGTCGAGCGGGGGCCGGACGGCGCGGTGGTCGAGACCCGCCTGGAGCCCCGACGCCTGCCCGAACCACGGGCATAGGGTGGAGACCGTGAGCGCGCTCGAGGTTCTCCGCCTGGGTCTGGTCGACTACGAGGAGGCGTGGGCGCGCCAGCGCGACCTGCACGCCCGCGTGGTGGAGGGCGATGCGCCCGACACCCTGCTGCTGCTCGAGCACCCCCCGGTCTACACCGCCGGCAAGCGCACCCTGCCGCACGAGCGCCCGTTCGACGGCACCCCGGTCATCGACGTGGACCGCGGCGGCAAGATCACCTGGCACGGGCCCGGCCAGCTGGTGGGCTACCCGATCGTGCGCCTGCCCGACCCGGTCGACGTCGTGGCCCACGTGCGGCGGCTGGAGAGCGCCCTCATCGACGTCTGCGCCGGGATCGGACTGGCCACCGAACGGGTCGAGGGGCGCAGCGGTGTGTGGGTGCGCGCCGACGAGCGCGGCCCGGACCGCAAGGTCGCCGCGATCGGCGTGCGGGTGGCCAGGGGCGTCGCCATGCACGGGTTCGCGCTGAACTGCGACCCCGACATGGCCGCGTTCGCCAACATGATCCCGTGCGGCATCGTCGACGCCGGTGCCACGTCGCTGACGACCGAACTGGGCCGCGACGTCCCCGTCACGGCGGTGATCGACCCGGTCGAGGCGGCGATGCGGGCCGTCCTCACCCCGGTCGGCGTGCTCGGAGGCTGAGAGCGCGGGGAGTTCCGCGCCCCCAGCCCCACGGGCTCACCCGAGGACGAAGTTGACCAGCCGGCCGGGGACGGCCACGACCCGCCGCACCGTCTTCCCCGCCAGGTGCCCGGCGATCCTCTCGTCGGCGCGGGCGGCGGCCTCCAGCGCGGCGGCGTCGGCGTCCGCCGGCACCGTGACCTGGGCACGCACCTTGCCGTTGACCTGGACGGCCACCTGCACGGTGTCCTCGACCAGCCAGCGCGCGTCCGCCACCGGGAACGGCGCCCAGGCCAGCGACGCGTCGTGGCCCAGCCGCGACCACAGCTCCTCGGCGATGTGCGGGGCCAGCGGGGCGACCAGCAGCACCAGCGGCTCGGCCACCGACCGCGGGACCGGGGAGTCCGCGCCGTAGGCCTGCGTCAGGTGGTTGGTCAGCTCGGTGATCCGGGCGATCGCGATGTTGAACCGCAGCGTCGCCATGCCGTCCCGGACGCCGTCGATCGTCCGGTGCAGCGCCCGCAGCGTCTCCTCGGAGGGCTCGACGTCCTCCGCGGCCCGCACGGCGCCGGTCTCCTCGTCCACCACCACGCGCCAGATCCGCTGCAGCAGCCGCTGCGACCCCACGACGGCCTTGGTCTCCCACGGCCGGGACTGCTCCAGCGGGCCGGTCGACATCTCGTACACGCGGAAGGTGTCGGCCCCGAAGGCGCCGATCATCTCGTCCGGCGTGACCATGTTCTTCAGGCTCTTGCCGATCTTCCCGTACTCGCGGTTGACCGGCCGGCCCTCGTGGAAGAACCGGCCCTCCTCCTCCACCACCTCGGCGGCGGGCACGTAGAAGCCGCGCTCGTCGGTGTAGGCGTAGGCCGAGATGTAGCCCTGGTTCACCAGGCGCCGGAACGGCTCCTCGCTGGAGACGTACCCCAGGTCGTGCAGCACCTTGTGCCAGAACCGCGCGTACAGCAGGTGCAGCACCGCGTGCTCGACGCCGCCGACGTACAGGTCCACCCCGCCGACGTCGCCGTCCCCGCGCGGGCCCAGCCAGTACCGTTCCAGCTCGGGGTCGACCATGTGCTCGTCGTCGCCCGGGTCCAGGTACCGCAGGTAGTACCAGCACGAGCCCGCCCAGTTGGGCATCGTGTTGGTCTCGCGCCGGTACTTCCGCGGCCCGTCGCCCAGGTCGAGCTCGACGGTGGTCCAGTCGGTCGCGCGGGACAGCGGCGGCTCGGGGGCGGAGTCGGCGTCGTCGTCGGCGAACGTCTTCGGCGAGTAGTCGTCCACCTCGGGCAGCAGCACCGGCAGCATCGACTGCGGAACGGCGATCGGCAGGTCGTTCTCGTCGTAGACGATCGGGAACGGCTCGCCCCAGTAGCGCTGCCGGCTGAACAGCCAGTCCCGCAGCTTGTACGTGGTCGTCGCCTCGCCGTGCCCGTGCCGGACCAGCCAGTCGGTGATGCGCGCGATCGCCTCGGCCTTGTCCAGACCGTCCAGCGAGACCTCGTCGTTCGACGAGTTGATCATCGGGCCCGCCCCGGTGTACGCGCCGCCCTGGAAGTCCGCCGGCGGCTGCACGGTCCGGATCACGGGCAGCCCGAACTTCTCCGCGAACTCGAAGTCCCGGATGTCCTCACCGGGCACCGCCATGATCGCGCCGGTCCCGTAGCCCATCAGGACGTAGTCGGCGACGAACACCGGCAGCTCCCGGCCGTTGACCGGGTTGACCGCCGTGACGCCCAGCCAGACACCGGTCTTGTCCCGCCCCTCGGTCTGGCGCTCCAGCTCCGACCGGCGGGAGGCCTCCCGCCGGTAGGCGGAGACGGCCTCGGCGGGCGTCGCGGCCCCGCCGGTCCAGCGGGGGTCGGTGTCCTCGGGCCAGGCGGAGGCGGTCAGCGCGTCGACCAGCGGGTGCTCCGGCGCCACCACCATGTAAGTGGCGCCGAACAGCGTGTCCGGACGGGTGGTGAAGACCTCGATGGTCTGGTCGCCGCAGCTGAAGCCGACCCGCGCACCGGTCGAGCGGCCGATCCAGTTGCGTTGCATCTGCTTCAGCGAGTCCGGCCAGTCCAGCCGGTCCAGGTCGGTCAGCAGCCGCTCGGCGTAGGCGGTGATCCGCATCATCCACTGGGTCAGCGGCCGCCGGAACACCGGGAAGTTGCCCCGCTCGGAGCGCCCGTCGGCGGTGACCTCCTCGTTGGACAGCACCGTGCCCAGACCCGGGCACCAGTTGACCGGCGCCTCGTGCAGGTAGGCCAGCCGGTGCGCGTCGACGACCTTGCGCTTCTCGACGTCGTCCAGCTCGGCCCACGGGCGGCCGGAGGGGTTGGTGCCGGGCGCGGGCGAGCGGGTGCCGGCGTCCAGCTCGGCGACCAGCTCCTCGATGCGGCGCGCCCGGCCGGCCGACTCGTCGAACCAGGAACCGAAGATCTGCAGGAAGATCCACTGGGTCCACTTGTAGTAGCCCGGGTCGATGGTCGCGAAGGTGCGGCGCTCGTCGTGGTCCACGCCCAGCCGGCGCAGCTGCGCCCGGATCGCGGCGATGTTCGCCTCGGTGGTGACCCGCGGGTGCTGGCCGGTCTGGACGGCGTACTGCTCGGCGGGCAGGCCGAAGGCGTCATAACCCATCGGGTGCAGCACGTTGTCGCCGTCCATGCGGCGGAACCGGCTGGTGACGTCCGTGCCCAGGTAGCCCAGGGGGTGCCCGACGTGCAGGCCGGCGCCCGAGGGGTACGGGAACATGTCCATCACGAAGAACTTCGGCCGGTCGGCGACCCGGTCGAAACCGTCGCTCAGCCGGCCCACCGGGTTGGGCGTGTGGAACGTCCCCTCACCCTCCCAGCGGTCCTGCCAGGCGAGCTCGATCTGCTGCGCCAGCGCCGGGGTGTACCGGTGCGGAGGGACCCCGTCGACGGCGGGATCGGTGCTCGGCTGGCTGGCCGTCTGGCTCACTGCAGGCTCCTGGGTCGCGGGTACCGGGGGCGGACATCAAAAAACCCCTCGCACAGGAGGGGTCGCCGCGCTGGCCGTGGAGAGGGCGTCAGCGCGGCCGGTGGAGGAGGAACCGCCCGGTCACGCGGCTCAGCCTACTCCGGTGCTCGACGGGATTCTCGGGCCGACCGGGGACCTCGACCTCGACGTGAGGTCGAGGTCCCGGCGCACCCGGTCCGGTCACCCGGCCTGCGGCGCCACCTCGGCGGCGACGAGGTCCAGGTGGTCGAGGTCGGCCAGGTCGAGCACCTGCAGATAGACCCTCGAGGCGCCGGCCTCGGCGTACTGCCCGAGGACGTCGACCACCTCGGCCGGCGTCCCGGCGGCACCGTGCTCCCGCAGCTCGTCGACGTCGCGCCCGATGGCGGCCGCCCGGCGGGCCAGCTCGGCCTCGTCCTTCCCCACGCAGAGCACCAGGGCGGAGCTGTAGACCACCGACGACGGGTCGCGACCGGCCTCCTCGCAGGCCGCGCGCACGCCGGCGAACAGCCGGGCGTTGTCCTCCACCGGCGCGAAGGGCACGTTGAACTCCCCCGCGTACCGGGCCGCCAGCCGCGGCGTCCGGCGCTTGCCGCGGCCGCCGACGAGGATCGGGACGCCGCCGTCCTGCACCGGCTTGGGCAGCGCCGGCGAGTCGCTGACCTGGTAGTGCCGCCCGTCGAAGGCGAACGTCTCCCCCGCCGGCGTGCCCCACAGGCCGGTGATGACCGCCAGCTGCTCCTCGTAGCGGTCGAAGCGCTCACCCAGCTCGGGGAACGGGATGCCGTAGGCGCGGTGCTCGGCCTCGAACCAGCCGGCGCCGATGCCGAGCTCCACGCGGCCACCGCTCATCTGGTCGACCTGCGCGACCGAGATGGCGAGCGGTCCGGGCAGCCGGAAGGTGGCCGCGGTCATGAGCGTGCCGAGGCGGATGCGGCTGGTCTCCCGCGCCAGCCCGGCGAGGCTGACCCACGCGTCGGTCGGGCCGGGCAGGCCGTCCCCGCCCATGGCCAGGTAGTGGTCGGAGCGGAAGAATGCGTCGAACCCGGTCTCCTCGGTCCGCCGCGCGACGGCGAGCAGGTCGTCGTAGGTGGCACCCTGCTGGGGTTCGGTGAAGATGCGTAGCTGCACCGGGGAACGCTATCCAGGTCCTGCGCCCGCCGCTCCCACTCGGGGTGTGCCCGCCGCGACGAGCGGGCAGGATGGCCGCCGACACGATCAACCGGAGGTGCATCCCGTGTTCCGCAAGAAGACGCACGGCCAGATCATCGGCGAGGAGCTCACAGAGGGCTTCAGCCACATCGGGACGGCGATGGCCGAGGCGGGCCGGGCGGCGGCGGAACAGCTGGCACCCCGCGTCGAGGCCGCCCGCGAGGCCACCGGCCCGGCGCTGGAGGCCGCGCGCGTCGCCGTCGCCCCCAAGGTCGCCGCCGCCGCGGCGGTGGCCGCGCCCGCCGTCGAGGCGGCCCGCGAGGCGCTCTCACCCCGCCTGGAGGCCGCCCGCGAGGCGGCCGCGCCACACATCGCGTCGGCGGTGACCGCCGCGCAGGCGGCGGCCACCCGGGCCGCGGCCGACTTCGGTCCGCGGGTCGAGGCGGCCCGCGAGGCGGCGCAGAAGACCCTGGCGAAGGACGTCGTCCCGCGGCTGACGGCCGCCCAGGCCGCGACGCTGGCCTACGCCACGCCGAAGGTGCTCGCCGCACGCGAGGCGGTCACCCCGGTGTTCGAGAACACCCGGGAGACGATCGCCGCGGGCCTGCACAACGCCCTCGAGGAGCTCGAGGTCCGGCGCGAGGAGATGGTGGCGAGCACGGCCGAGGCCAAGAAGCAGGCCGCGAAGAAGCGCAAGGCTCTGGAGAAGAAGTCGGCCAAGACCGCCAAGAAGGCCAAGCGCACGGCCGGCATGGAGTCGCCGAGGCGGTGGCCGTGGCTGCTCGCCGTCGTGGCGATCGGCGCGGTCGCCTTCGCCGTCCTCCGCCGGCGCAAGGACGACGAACTGTGGAACCCCGCCCCCACCGGGGACGGGCCCGTGCCCAGCTACCGGGAGGACCCCGTGCCCAGCTCCCCCAGCCACTCCGGCAAGACCGTCTCCGAGGCCACGACCGCGCCCGGCGACTCCACGCCTCCCGACAGCGACATGGGCATGCAGCCGCAGCAGCTCGCGCACGGCAGCGCGGGCCCGGTGGAGGACACCCCGTTCGCCCCCGGCGCCGAGGGCGTCGAGGACGAGCCCGGCCGTGGCGCCGCACCCGAGCCCTTCAGCGACGAGGGCCCCGGCGACGCCGGACCGACCGCCGGGCCGGCGGACCGGCAGCGCTGACCGCCACTCCACCGTTCGACCCGTCGAGGGCCCCGCTGCGCCGGCAGCGGGGCCCTCGGCGCGCCGGGAGTACCGTGGTCGATCATGAGTGAGACGGTGGCCCAGACCCCCTCCTCGGACTCCCCGATCGCACCCTCCGGCCGCAAGCTGCTGCGCCTCGAGGTCCGCAACAGCCAGGTGCCGATCGAGCGCAAGCCCGAGTGGATCAAGACCCGGCTGAAGACCGGCCCGGAGTACACCGAGCTCAAGTCGCTGGTCCGCCGCGAGGGCCTGCACACCGTGTGCGAAGAGGCCGGTTGCCCCAACATCTACGAGTGCTGGGAGGACCGCGAGGCCACCTTCCTCATCGGCGGGGACCAGTGCACGCGGCGGTGCGACTTCTGCCAGATCGACACCGGCAAGCCCGCCGCCTACGACCCCGACGAGCCGCGCCGGGTGGCCGAGAGCGTGGCGACGATGGCGCTGAAGTACGCCACCGTCACCGGCGTCGCCCGCGACGACCTCCCCGACGGCGGCGCGTGGCTGTACGCCGAGACGGTGCGGCAGATCCACGCCGCCGTCCCCGGCTGCGGGGTCGAACTGCTCATCCCCGACTTCGACGCCGATCCCGACCAGCTCGCCGAGGTCTTCTCCTCCCGGCCCGAGGTCCTGGCCCACAACGTCGAGACGGTGCCGCGGATCTTCCGCCGCATCCGCCCCGGCTTCCGCTTCGAGCGCTCCCTGGCGGTCATCACCGCGGCCCGCGAGGCCGGCCTGGTGACCAAGTCCAACCTCATCCTCGGGATGGGCGAGGAGCCGCACGAGGTGGTCGAGACGATGCGGGCCCTGCACGAGGCCGGCTGCGACCTGCTGACCATCACCCAGTACCTGCGCCCCTCCCCGCGGCACCACCCGGTGGTGCGCTGGGTGAAGCCCGACGAGTTCGTCGAGTTCCAGGCGGAAGCCGAGCGGATCGGGTTCCCCGGCGTCCTGGCCGGACCGCTGGTGCGCAGTTCCTACCGGGCCGGCCGGCTGTACCAGCAGGCGGTCGAGGCGCGCGGGCTCACCCGCACCATCTGAGGGAGTCGATCGGGCCGGTCCCTCGGGACCGGCCCGGCGCGCCCCTATCCTGAGGACATGGCGCGCAGCAAGTCCACCGACTCCCCCGCACCGACCGGCAAGGCCGGGCGGGGCCCGACCGGACGGGGCCGGGGCGCGAGCGCCTCCGGCGCGTCCTCCGCGACCGGCAAGGCGCCCAAGCTGGACAAGAACGGGCAGCCGAAGGTCGGCCGGCTGAAGAAGGCCGGCAACCAGGCCAGGATGATCCGGCAGGCCTACTCGCTGACCCGCAAGAACGACCCCAAGCTGCCCTGGATCATGCTCATCGCCTTCGTGGTGGTGGCGGGGGTCGTCGAGCTGGTCGGCATCCTCCTCGGCTCGCCGTTCCTGTTCCTGCCGATCGCGATCCTCCTGGGCGCGCTGGCCGCGCTCGTCATCTTCGGCCGCCGCGCCCAGGGCTCGGCGTACCGGCAGGTGGAGGGCCAGCCGGGCGCGGCCGCCTGGGTCCTCGAGGGCATGCGCGGGGACTGGCGGGTGACCTCCGGCGTCGCCGGCACCACCCAGCTGGACGCCGTCCACCGGGTCCTCGGGCGTCCCGGCGTGATCCTGGTGGCCGAGGGCGCTCCCTCCCGGGTCCGGCCGCTGCTGGCGCAGGAGAAGAAGAAGATCGCCCGCGTGGTCGGCGACGCCCCGATCTACGACATCATCGTCGGCGACGAGGAGGGGCAGGTGCCCCTGCGCAAGCTCAGCACGCACGTCACCAAGCTGCCGCGCAACCTCTCCGGCGGCGAGCTCAACGCGCTCGGCAAGCGGCTCTCCGCCCTGGGCGGGTCCCGGATGCCGGTGCCGGGCGGCCCGCTCCCCGGCGGCAAGCAGATGTCGGTCAGCCAGCGGCAGGTCCGCCGCCGCTGACCTGACCCTGGATGCAGAGAGCCCCACGCCGGACGGCGCGGGGCTCTCTGCATCCGCGGGCGGTCCCGCGAGCTGCGTCCGCGGGCGGTTCCGCGAGGTTCTGGAAGCTCTACCCGCGTCAGGACGCCGCCGACGCGGGCAGAGCTTCCAATGCCTCGGTCAGGCCCGAACGACGGCGGTGTCGGTGAGCCGGTCGTGCAGGCCGCGGCCGTCGGCGTCGACGACGAGGGCCGGCACGAGCAACATGAGCAGCGCCGTCCGGACGACGGCCCGCCACAGCGCCAGCCGCTCCCCGGGCCGCGGGTGCGCCAGCCGCAGCCCCAGTAGCCGCATCCCCGGCGTCTGCCCGAAGAGGGTCAGCGACCCGACGGTGACCAGGCCGAACGACAGCAGGCTCCAGTTGGCCGGCAGCGCCGGCGCGGTGAACAGACCGGCCACGAAGGCCGCGGCGACGACGTCGACGAGGAAGGCCCCCAGCCGGCTGCCAAAGGTCGCCAGCGACCCCGGCCCGTCGGACGGCAGCCCCAACGACGCGCCGCGGCGGCGCTCCTGAGAGGGTGGCTGCACGTTCCCGACCATGACCGCCAGCGTAGGACCCCCGCCGAGCCGGCCCCCGCGGCCGGCGCCCGTCCTCACCCGCGACACGCCCGGCCGTTGTTACCGGTCTGAAACACCGGAGACACTGGCGGGCAACTCCCGGCTCGTAGTTTGCGGTTCGGCTGTCCGCCCAATCCCGGAGGATCGATGTTCACCAGTCCCGACGAGGTCGCCGCTTACATCCGCGACAACGACGTCGAGTTCGTCGACGTGCGTTTCTGCGACCTGCCCGGCGTCATGCAGCACTTCACCATCCCGGCGACGGCCTTCGGCGAGGACACCTTCTCCGACGGGCTCGGCTTCGACGGTTCGTCGATCCGCGGTTTCCAGGCGATCAACGAGTCGGACATGCTGCTGCTGCCCGACGCGAACAGCGCCTTCCTCGACCCGTTCCGCCGGCACAAGACGCTGAACGTCAACTTCTTCATCCACGACCCGATCACGCGCGAGGCCTACAGCCGGGACCCGCGGAACGTGGCGAAGAAGGCCGAGGCCTACCTGGCCAGCAGCGGCATCGCCGACACCGCCTACTTCGGTCCCGAGGCGGAGTTCTACATCTTCGACTCGATCCGGCACTCCACCGGCATCAACGAGGGCTACTACCACATCGACTCGGTCGAGGGGTCCTGGAACTCCGGCGCCGCGACGATGCCGGACGGCACCCCGAACCTGGGTTACAAGACCCGCGCCAAGGGTGGCTACTTCCCGGTCGAGCCCTACGACCACTACAGCGACCTGCGCTCGACGATGATGGCCAACCTGACCAATGCCGGGCTCGAGCTCGAGCGGGGCCACCACGAGGTGGGCACCGGCGGTCAGGCGGAGATCAACTACAAGTTCGACACGCTGCTGCGCTCGGCCGACAGCCTGATGCTGTTCAAGTACATCATCAAGAACACCGCCTGGGCCGAGGGCAAGACCGCGACCTTCATGCCCAAGCCGCTGTACGGCGACAACGGCTCCGGCATGCACTGCCACCAGAGCCTCTGGAAGGACGGCGAGCCGCTCTTCCACGCCGAGACCGGCTACGCGGGCCTGTCGGACACCGCCCGCCACTACATCGGCGGCCTGCTCTCCCACGCGTCGTCCCTGCTTGCCTTCACCAACCCGACGGTGAACAGCTACCACCGGCTGGTGCCCGGCTACGAGGCGCCCATCAACCTGGTCTACTCGGCCCGCAACCGCTCGGCCTGCTGCCGCATCCCGATCTCCGGCGACAGCCCCAAGGCCAAGCGCATCGAGTTCCGCGTGCCGGACCCGTCGGCCAACCCGTACCTCGCCTTCTCGGCGATGCTGATGGCCGGCCTCGACGGCATCAAGAACAAGATCGAGCCGCCGGCGCCGGTCGACAAGGACCTCTACGAGCTGCCGCCCGAGGAGGCCCTGGGCATCGAGAAGGTCCCGGCCTCGCTGGACGCCGTCCTCGACAACCTCGAGACCGACCACGAGTACCTGATCGACGGCGGGGTGTTCACCCCCGACCTCATCGAGACCTGGATCGAGTACAAGCGGGAGCACGAGATCGACCCGATCCGCCTGCGTCCGCACCCGCACGAGTTCGCCATGTACTACGACATCTGAGCTTTACAAGCCGCTGAACAGGGTGTTCATGCCTGAGAGGCGGTAGCAGTCCCCGACGAGTCCCCACGGGCCGCCAGCACAGCACCTACGGCGGCCCGTGCGGACTCGTCGCTGTCGGGCCACAGGTGGCCGTAGGTGTCCAGCGTCGTCTTGGCGCTGCCGTGCCGAAGCCGGTGCTGGACGACCTTGACGTCGAGGCCGCTGCCGATGAGCAGCGACGCCAGGTAGTGCCGCAGATCGTGGAAGCGGAAGTCCTCGGGCAGCCCGGAGACCTTCGGCCGTGCGGAGCGGATCGCCCGCTCGAGCGCCCACGTCGACGTCTGCCGGCCGGCGCCGTCGGTGACGACGTGGTCCCCGCCCCATCGCGCCACCGCCGCCGACAGCTGCACCGACAGCTCCTGCGGGATGGGCAGGGGCGTGCGGGACGTCTCGCTCTTGAGCGGCTCGCCGTCACCCTGCTGCACCGGCCGCACGACGCCCCGCATGAAGTCGACGTCCCAGACCCGCAGCCCGACGACCTCGGCGGTCCGCAGCCCGACGAACGCCCCGAGCAGGACCGCCGGGCGCAGGTGGTCGGCGACCGCGTCGTGCAGCGCCCACACCTGCTCGGTCGTCGCGACGTACGGCCGCTGACCGCCGGCTCTTGGTGACGTGCGGCGCGAGCACGGGTTGCGCGCCAGCAGCCCGTCGTGCACGGCGTCGCTCATGACCTGCGACAGCCGCGAGTGCAGCGCGTAGACGTAGCTGTCGGCCAGGCCGGCGGCCTTGAGCTCCACCGTCCACGAGCGGACCGACGACGGCCGAACGGCAGAGAGCGGCATCGGACCGAACGCGGCGGTGATCTGAGCGACGTGCACCCTCGCCTGCCGCACCGTGCGCGGGCGGCGGGTCGCGTAGCCGGCCAGCCAGGTCGAGCACCACTCGGCACCGTCGTCCGGGCGGTCTTCGGGTCGACGTAGGTGCCAGTCACCTGGCTGGTCGTGACCTCGTCCAGCCACCGCTGCGCCTTCGACTTCTCCTTGTCGGGGAACGCCCGCGTGACCTCCTTACCCGCGGAGTCCTTGTAGCGCGCCCTATAGCGCATCCCCTCCCCGTGCCGGGCGCTCGGGACACGCTTCCCCGTGGCCGGGTCCGTGACGTACCACCGGTCCTGAATGCTGCGAAAGGCCACGAGCCTCTCCCATCTGGTGCGCGGGCACAGGGCGGTTGTCGAGCTCCGTCAGGAGGCGTGCGGCTCGCGTCCGACCCGTGCCTCGAGCGCCTCGCGGGCGAGCTGGGAGATGGTCTTGCCCTCCCGGGCGGCGATCTGAGCGGCGCGGTTGCGGACGCCGGGGGTGACGCGGAAGGCGATGCGCGGCGAGACTGCGGCATCTCCCGTGAGGGACGGGCGGCCGCCGCGGCCCCGGACCTCCTCGATGATCTCCGCGGCGCGCTGCTCGGTCAGCCGGGTTCCGTCGGCCAGCCGGACGTCGTCCTCGTCTAGGTCGACGTCCGGGCCGATCGGCGAGTCGCTGGTGACGGTCGGCGGAGTGTGCTCGGTCATGGGCGGTCTCCTCGGAGCTGGGTCGGCAGGACGTGGATGACCAGCAGGTACGGCCGCCCGCCGTCGCTTGGGTGCACCTCGAGGGCGATGACCTCCAGTTCACGCCCTCGTTCGTCGGGCCCGACGTAGAGCCAGGCATCGGCACCACTGGTCGTGGTGACCGCGGTCGGTTCGGCGGTGGCTAGGACGTACCGGGCGGAGGCTCGGCCGATGCGGTGCTTGCGCGGCGCGGTCCTGGCCGTGCTGGGAGTCGACCCAGGCGCGCAGGTCGTCGCGGCGGTAGAGGACGCGGCGGCCGAGGCGGAAGCTGCGTGGGCCGGTGCCAAGGTGGCGCTAGTAGCGCAGGGTGGCGACGGGGGTGCGCAGGAGCTCGGCGGCTTCGGTGATGGTGAGCAGCTCGGGTTCGCGGCTCGCGGTGTGGTCAGTCATGGTCGGCTCCGGTGTTCGTCGGTGGCTGGGCCTCGTCACCTGCAGACGGCGCCCATCGGAATCCGTTGGTGACAGCCGACCGCCAGATCCTGCCGGGATTCTCCAATTGGTCTGCAGTCGCCGGTGCGGCTCATCGCCCGAGGCCCGGGGCGGCGCCACCCCAGGTGAGGGACGGACCGCGACGCTCGGACTCCGGCCGCGGAACGCCGGGGTGGGCGGCGGCCGGCCGCGGTGGACCAATGCGGGGCTGGTGGGGGTCGGCGGCACGCCGTGCACGCCAGTCCTCGTGGGCTGCGGCCAGCTGGCCGGCGGGCCGGCCAAGCAGTGCAGGGTCGGTCACCAGCCGGGCGATGTGTGCCCGCGCGCCGGCCAGCTCGAGCTGAGCGGCGGAGAGGCTCTGGTCGACGTCTGCCAACCGCCCGGCCTGGCCCGGGGCACGACCGAGCGCGCCGGACCGGGCGAGCTGCTGGTCGCCTGGGGGGTCCTCGTCCCGCTGCGCCCGCTCAGGGGCCCACCCGGCGGCATGGGCGGCCTGGAGCGCGGCGACGGCGCGCCGTGTGTCGTGCTGCGACTGCAGGACGGACAGCCGGTCCAGGCAGCGCTGCTCGACCGTCCACGCCTCGGACAGGTCGGCAAGGACTTCCGCCAGCGGTCGGGGTTGCGCGTAGCGGGCGGCTTCGGTGGCCGCGAGCTGCGCGGCGTGGCCAGGGCCCAGATCGGCGCGGTCGCGGCCGAACACCGCCATCCACTGCTGCCGCGCCTCGGCTAGGTCGGCGGCCACCAGGTGCGCGGTGTTCGCGGTGCGGCCGCGGGTCATGCCGACGTAGGCCGACACGCGGCGCCGGTGTGCTCGCCGATCACCACATGCGCCGAGGTGACGGTGTCGCCCTGCACCCCGTGCGCCTTGCTGGCGTAGGTCAGCTCGACGTGGGCGGTGACGTAGCCGGCGGGCAGTACCCGCTCCCCCATCCTCGCCGGGGTGACAGCGGCGGGGACGACGCCGGTCGAGGTGACGTCGTCCGGTACGACGGCCAGCGCCCCGTGACGGTCGACGGCAGTGACGGTCCAGATGTCCCGGTTGGCCACACCCAGGCGGCGGTCGTTGCGACGGGTGGCGATCCGGTCCCCGGCACCGATCCGCTTCCCCGCCCCGGTGACCGCGACCCGCATGTCGTCGACGCGGCCGTCCGCGACAAGCCGGTCCCGGGTCGCCGAACCCAGCTCGGCGGCTTGCTCGCGGGTGTCGACAACCACCGCCACCCGCTCGTCCTTCCGCTGGCGCCCGGCGGTGACCGCGGTCAGCGCCTCCCGCAGCCCAACTGGATCGGCGTGCAGCCGGATCTGGCCGCGGGCCACTAGTGAGTCGAACACCCCGCCCGGATCTTCACCGGCGCGCATGGCCAGGGTCACGTTGGCGTACTCGACGTCCGGCCTCACCCGTCCGGTCTCGTCGGCGCGGGTGAAGCGGTGCACCTCGTCGAGGGTCACGTGGGCGGCCGGGTCGACTCGGCCGATGGCGAGGTCCAGCACGCCGCCACGGCCCACCGCGGCCAGCTGCCGGCGGTCGCCGAGCAGGGCTACCCGCACACGGCACTCATCCGCGATGACCAGCAGGGCTCGGGCGGTGTCCTGGTCGACCATGCCGGCCTCGTCCACCACCAGGACGTCCCCGGCCCGCAGCCGCGCGTTCTCCTCGGGTCCGGCATAGAGATGGCCGGTGGCCGGGTCGACCTCGCCGGGGATCAGCCTGGTCCAGGCGCCGTCGTCGGTCCAGCGCCAGCCGTGCTGGAAGGCCAGCCAGGCCGCCGACCCGGCGATGGTGCCGACCTCGGCGGAGGCGACCTTCGCGGCCTTCAAAGTGGGGGTGACAACCACCATCTGCCGTCCCTGTTTCCCCATCAGTCGACGAGCCGCAGCCAGGGTGGTGGTCTTGCCCGCGCCGGCCGCGCCTCCACCACCACGAGCGGCCGGTTCCCGGCAAGCGCGGCCGCGGTGGCGGCCTGCCCGGAATCCAGCCCCTCCCGGCCGGCCACCCAGTCCGGCTGCAGGTCGGCATTTGCACCGTGGTGGGTGCTGCGGGCGGCGAGGCGGGCGACCAGGTCGGCCTCGCCGCCCGCAGCACCGCCGGGGAGGTCCAGGCCCGGACGTGCTCGGGCACTCCGTCGCGGTCCAGCAGCGGAAGGCACCGGGCCAGGGCGCGGGCGGTGAGATGCTCGGCCAGCTCGCTACGGACCGCGGTGTCAGCGACGACGCCTGCAGCGGCGATCAGCCGTTCGGCCTCGCCGCGCAGGTCGGCGGCGTTCCAGGCCGACCGGCCGGCGGCCAGTCGGGTGAGCATCTGATCCACTGCGCCGTCGCGGTCCAGCGCGCCGACCGGTGTGGACCGGGGCTCGACCGGTGGGTCGGGGTCGCGATAGCCGAGGGCGGCCAGCTCGGCCCGCCACCGCAAAGGTGAGGTCGGGGCCGGAGCGGGGGGTGACCTTGTCCGGGCGGCCGTCGGCCCACGCCCGGGCGTCCCACGCCCGCCGCAGCCCCGGCCCCGGCGATTCGCCGGGGTGTGCCGCGGTCCAGTCGCGTTCGTAGCGGTCCAGATTGCGTCCGATCTGCGCCGCCCGGGCGCTGAACGGACCGACGTACTCGGCGAGCTCCAGTATTTCTCCAGTCGTATCGAGGGTGTAGCCGTGGGCGGCCAGCGCGGCACGGAACTGCGGATCGCAGGCGACCGCGGCGTGGCCGATTCCGTTGATGGCGGCGAGGAAGTCGCGGACGCCTACGGTGTGCCGCCCGCGCCATCGCTCGGCGGCGAAGACTCGGGCGTTGAGCTGCAGGTGCAGATGCCGGTGCGGATCTCCGGCGCGGGAGGTGTAGTGCCGCACCGTCACCGCCTCCAGCACTCCCAGCGGCACCTGCACCTGCCCGCCGCGCGGACCGACCCGGGTGGTCGCGTGCCCGGCGAGCCAGCCGATGATCTCGACGGCGGCGCGGTCCTGGGCGGCGTCGTAGGCGGCGGCGACGTCCGGGTGTACCGCGGCGGCCAGTGACCAGGACTTCGGCCCGTTGACCACCACCTCGACGAACCGCACCGCCCGCTCGTCGGTACGCAGCCGCCCGCGCGGCACGCCGGTGTCCGGGTCCTGGCCGGCCACCCAGCTCTCGTAGGTCTCCCCCATCAAGGGCACAAGCTCCTCCACGCGCGCGGCGGTGGCCGTGAAGCGGCGGGCCAAGCCGGCGCCCTCGGTCAGGTAGTAGTCATCCGCGCGTCCCCGATCGACCTCCAGGTACTGCCGGGCGGCCGTCGGCGGACCGGCGTAGACCTTCACTCCGCCGTGCATTTTCAACGCCATCCGACAATGACCAACATGTCACCCCCGGAAATGCAAGTGGGCCCCGCGAAGCGGGGCCCGCGCTACCCATGTTGGTAGCATGCGTGCCGTTCCGCAGTAAAGGCCTGGTTGTTTGCGATAAGCGTTGGTAGCTGACGGGTTGCGAGCAATCGCAGGCGTCATATCATTGGCGAGTAAGGACAGTCGCTGATCGTAGACAGGATGACGGCTGGCCGGTTCCTCTCGACGAGGACGTCCGCTGTGCCGATGGCACTGACTCGCGGGCGTCTCCGTTCTTCCGGACAGCCGGTGGGGTGATGGGTGCCGTACAGCGGATGGATGACGCAGGTCTCTCCCGGCCATGAGGAGTGGCATGAGGGTGCCCCGGTTGTCCCACCGCTGCGCGACAGGCCACCGGGCAAGTCTTACCGGACGGCCTCCCATGGACCCGTTCCGGCCCTGCGATGTTCCCAGTTAACCTTCCTCTAGGGAAACATTCGGACTTGCCGATGTGCGGACGGGTAGGAAATTCACGGAGCGACCGCAGAACCTGTCGTTCCTCCTGAGGTCCCTGATCCCGCAGAACTGACGCTCAGGAGCTGGCGATCGAGCGCCACTCATCGAGCTTCGTCGTAATCAGCTCCGCGCGGCGCTGTTGGTCGCTGCCGTCCAGAACACTCAGGTCCTCGCGCTCGGCCCGCAGGTAAACCCCGGACGTGCGCGCCCTGATGGTCGGGTCGGCGTCTGCACGGGTGGTCCAGTAGCCGGCGGCCCTGTCGATGGACTCGAGCCGGACCTCCCCGGTGCCCTCGAGCCGGGGCGCGTCGGGATGTCGGGGGCGTTCGCCGTTCCAGTAGTAGAAGATCCCCGAGGGATCCCTCATCTCCTTCGAGGCTTCGCTCCAGTAGCGCGCCGACAGCGTGCCGTCCTCCTGCCAGGCTCGGCCGTGCACCTCCAACCCGCCGTCGCGATTTCGAGAGATCCGCAGCAGGCTCACGGCCGAGGGCTCACGCTCGGTGCGCACGGTCAGGGAGTGCTGCCACCACAGCCCTTCGATGCGGGCGAGCCTGCCCTCGTTCTCGATCGCCTTGCGGAGCTTCTGGTTGATCGTCTTGATCCCCGTCGAGCTGGTCTCGGCGTACCGCACGCAGGTCAGACCGAGCAGGTCGCTGGGCAGTTTCGCGCCGTTGGCATGGAGGATGAACGTCCGTCGCATGCCGAGCGCGCCACCGAACAGACCCGCCTCGAACACCACGTTGTCGCGCGGCGAAGCCTGGCCCGGCGCCTCGCCATGGGAGGTCCAATCATCCTGGGCGAAGACCAACGCGGCGAAGTCAACCTCGCGGGTCAGCTCGACGAGCCGCTCCAGCGCGGAGGTGCCGGGGTTGAACGTCGTGGTCCACGGCTCGACGTCGGCAACCTGCGCGAGGCCGCGGGTCAGCGACTCGAGCAGGTTCGCCTGCTGGCCAGACGAGCCGAGGAAGATCCGTGGCTTCATCGCATTCTCCTGACGAGGCGACGTGCGACATACGCCGTGGCAGGCATCCTAGTAGCGGACCAGAGCCCATACTTGAGAAATCGCGTCGGATGTGTCCGGTTTTGTCAACGAAGCCGGCGGAGCGTCGTCAATTGTTTCTGCACCTCGACATCTTGATCGACTCCTTCTCGGGGACGATCTGGAGCTAGATGCCCGGATCCGCACCCTTCGGATCCTCGATGATGTCGCTGCCCTTGCCAGGCTGGTGCCCCGGGCACCGATCGACCTGAAGGAGTCGTCCCACCAAGATGAGGAAGTTTGCGGTCGCGCCGGTGAGGGTCAGACACGCAGGGACGGCGCAAGTGCCCCGGCGCGCCCGGTGAGGGCACGGCACGACGCAAGTAACCTCGGCCGATTTCGCGCGCTCGGCTCGCCGGGCCGGCCACCCTGCTGCTGTCTGCGCTTGGTCACCCCTGCGGCGCTCGCGCGTGGCTCGTCGCCCACTCGAGCGCGTAGTCGGCCACCTGCTCCCAGCCAGGCTCACCACCGGTGAAGTGTGAGCGGTCTGGGAACTCGTAGGTCTCCGTAGTCGCCTCGGAGTTGCGGTACTTCTTCGCGTTCGAGCGCTGAACCGAGGGCGGCATCAGGTGGTCCTTGCCGCCGGTGATGAACAGCAGCGGAGCACGGTCGTCCAGGTCGTAGTCGACCCAGGTCTCCTGATGGCCCGGCTTCCAGTTGGCTATCAGGCCGTAGGCCCACACCCAGTTGCCGGGTGCTGGGATGTGGAGGCGGTCGTAGGCCGCGTCGGACTCCTCCCGGCTGCACGTGTTGGCGAACGCATAGTGGAACTGCTCCTTGGTGAAGCCCACCGCGCGGTGCCGGTTGGCCGGGTTCTTGAGGATGGGGAACAACGACTTGATCTGGGACGGCGGGTTCACCCGCACGCCCTCGGGTGGCGCCGAGTCGATCACGACGGCGGCGGCGCCCAGCCCGCGGTTGATCAGGATTTGGGTGAGGGTTCCGCCGAAGGAGTGGCCCATCATGATTGGGGGCGTGTCCAAGCCCTCGACCACCTCGCTGAGATGGTCGACCGTTTCGGGGACGGACGCGTCGGCGATGATCTCGGGCTTTTCGCGCAGCGCCTCCACCTCGATCTCGAATCCCGGGTACGTCGGCACGATGACCTCGTGTCCCTTCGCCCGGTAGTACGGCACCCAATGTTCCCAGCTTCGGGCGGTCATCCAAAGCCCGTGGATCAGGACGATCGGCGGGGCCTTGGCCGTCTGCTCGCTCATGGCGCTCCTTCCGATGGGGGATGCAGCCAGCCATCGTCGGACGCTTCGAACCGAGGTGGCCAGAGCCGAAGGGATCAAGTCGCGGCCCGGCCCGGCCACGCGCTGCACCGTCTCCGTGTTCGCCCGTTTCGGCGAGCCGGCGTCCGTTTTGCCGCGCTCGCCATGGTCCTCCGCATGGAGAGTGAGCTTCCGGCCCCACACGGGATCACCCACTGACAGACGTCCGCCGTCCACACTCCCCTGCGCTCCCCACAACCCGCCCGATCCGGCTGCCGCTGGTCGAGGGAAGGGTCGGCCTCAGGCCGATCCCGAAGGGACGCGAAGCGCCCTTCCCGCGACCGAGGCAGCCGGCACGATGACCGGGTGGGACGCGCGCCGCCGATACCGCGGGCGTGCCGACGTGCGAGCCGGATTCCGGTCCGCAACCACGGGTAAAGGCAGTCAACCCCGCGCCGCGCCGTCACCGGTGTGCCTGCCACCAGTCCCCATCCAGTCCCCAAAAGGTTAAACAAGACCCATCTGTCTCCGAACGTCACCAACCATGAAGGTGCAGGTCAGACGCCATATCAACGAGGAGTCACAAGTGCTCAATCACGCGGGGGGAGTTCGCCATGTACTACGACATCTGAGTCGAACTCCGCGCTGACCTGACGAGTCCGCACGAGCCGCCAGCACCACGGCGGCTCGTGCGGACTCGTGGCTGTCGGGGCCGGCCGCGCGGCTCTCCAGCAGGAACGGAACGGCGACTACTTGTTCCGACCCACCACCCAGAGGCCGAGGACGGCGACCACGACCAGTGCGGCGATGACCGCGACGACCAGGACATCTACGTCGACCATGTGATCGGTCCCTCTCAGCGGGCGGAGGCGGCCTGAGCCGCAGCGGTCCCGGGCGCCGCGGCCAGCCCCGCCGCCCGTGTGGAGCTCCAGAGCAGCAGCCGTTCCCACGGTCCGGGAGAGGTCCGCTCGACGGAGACAGCCGTGCTCATGTCGCGGGAGGTTAGGAACCCGCCCCCCTAGACGCTGAGCTCGGAGACGCTCTTAACGAAGTTCTTGCACGTTCATGGTGCGTCGCTTGCCCTGCCGGTGAGGTCAGGCGCTCAGTCGGCGGTCTCGGCGGCGCGGGCGGCCGGTGCGGATGCCAGCGCGGTGACCGCGTCGGCAGACAACCCCAGCCCCTCCGCGACGGCCGCCTCAAAGCCGTCACCACCGAGGGCGGCCCGCAGTGCCTCCGCGGTGCGGGCGTGGGTGCCGGCGTCGGTGACCCACACCCCGACGCCGATCGACCGGCGGATCTTCTCCGCCGCCCCGAGGAGGAGGGCGCCGTGCCGGTCGTCCCCGTCCTGAGCGGCCACCGCCGCCAGCGCGTCGAGGGCGCGCGCCGAGATCTGCCGGTCGCCGGTGCCCGCCGCCGCGTAGGCCTGGCGGAAGGCCTCCCGTGCGCCGTCGAGATCACCCAGTCCCAGGCGCGCCCAGCCCAGGTTCACGGCGCCGTAGCTGAGCAGCATGTGCGGGTCAGGGGACGGGTTCAGCCGGACGCCCTCCTCGAGCAGCGGGACCGCCTCGCGGTACCGCCCCTCCACGACGAGGATGCGTCCGAGCGCGAACAGTGCGAAGGCGTACTCCCACTCCAGACCCCGCTCCCGCAGGACGGCGACCGCGGATCGCGCCAGCTGCTCCCCCGCGTCCGGATCACGCAGTGCGGTCATGACCCCCAGGAGAACGGAGTCCCGGGCGGCCCGCACCGGGTCCTCGAGGTGATCATGCAGCTCGCGGGCGGCCTGCAGCGCCGCCGTCGCTCGTGCGTAGTCGCCCTGACCGAACGCGAGGATGCCGCACACGAAGTGGGCCAGCGCCTGCCCGGCAGAGGTGAGTGACGGCCGGCTCAGGGCGGACTCCGCGAGGCGGATCCCCTCCTCGAACCGGGACAGCGCCCACCACAGCGGCCACAGACCCTCCGCCATCGCCGTCACCCGGTCTGGCTGGTCTCCGTCGAGGAACCAGCGCAGCGCCAGCCCCAGGTTCTCGGCGTCCGCGGCGAACCGGTACACAGTGTGCACCTCCGCGCGGCGGCTGAACCCGGCGAGGGACACGCTCGCCAGCCGCTCGAAGAACTCCGCGTGCATCTGGAGGACGTGGTCCGCCTCGCCGGAGGCCGACAGCCGGTCGCGAGCGAACTCCCTCACCGTCTCCAGCATGGTGAAGTGCGGATCGCCGTCCACGGTTCCACTGGCGCGGATGAGGCTCTTGTCCACCAGCGAGCCGAGCCCGTCGAGTACATCGCCGAGCGCGCCGTCGCCGCCGCACACCGCCTCGGCGGCGTCCAGGAAGAAGCCGCCGGCGAAGGTGCCGAGCCGGGCGAAGAGGACCCGCTCGCGCTCGTCCAGCAGGTCGTAGCTCCACTGCATCGTGGCGCTCAGCGTCCGCTGGCGGGCCGCCGCGTCCCGCGGGCCGCCGGTCAGCAGCGCCAGCCGCCGGTCGAGGCGCTGGAGGATCACGTCGGGGTCCAGCACGCTCACCCGGGCGGCGGCGAGCTCGATCGCGAGCGGGAGCCCGTCCAGCCGACGCGCGATCTCCCCGATGGTCCGCAGTTGGTGCGCATCGACGACGAGGTCAGGACCAGCTGCCCGGGCCCGGTCGACGAAGAGCGCCACGGCGTCGGATCCTGCGAGCTCCCCAGCGCTCAGGCCCTCGCCGACCGGCAGCGGCGGGACGGGGTAGACCCGTTCGCCGGTCAGGTGCAGGACCTCGCGGCTCGTCGCCAGCACCCGCAACTGCCCCGCCTCGGCCAGCCACCTGCCCACCAGCGGAGCGGCGTCGACGACCTGCTCGAGGTTGTCCAGCACCAGCAGCATCCGCCGCGACCGCAGGAGGTCCGCGACCGCGTCCGCCGGCGCCCGACCGAACGTCTCGGGCAACCCCAGGGCCGACGCGACCTGGCCGGGCACGGCCTCCGGCGAGCGGACGGAGGCCAGCATCACCGCCACCACACCGTCGGGGAACTCGGTCCGGACGTCCTCCGCGGCGGCCATCGCCAGACGGGTCTTCCCGATGCCTCCCGGGCCGACCAGTGTGACCAGCCGGCTGCTGCCCGTCGTCAGCAGGCCGTGGAGCTCGGCGAGCTCGGTGGCGCGCCCGACGAGCCGGTTCGGCGGGGTCGGCAGCTGCCATGTCCGGGGTGCGGCGGCCGGCGGCGCTTCCGGCGGACCGAATCGCTCGCTGAGGAGTACGGCCAGATCCTCCACGACCAGGCCGGCCAGCTCCTCGGCGCTGCCGAACCGGCGGTAGGAGAAGCCGTCCGAGGAGATCCGTTCCAACATCGCCGCCAGCCGCGGATCGCGGTTCCGCGCCGGCGTCTTGACGTAGATCAGCTTCGGCTTGTCGGCGGCGGCGAGGTACTCGTCCTCCAGGCCCGAGACCGTCTCCCCCGGCGCGATCCAGCCGTACTGGTCGCCGTAGATCCCCAGGAAGACGTGGCTCTGCCGCAGGTACGCCAGGTACAGCGCCTTCGGTGGGTGTGGGCGGGCTCCGAGCTCGAACAGCACGGCAGTCAGGTGCAGGCTGTCGATCGCCCTGCGCACGGCCACGCGCTCCGCCGCGAGCTCCTTCATGGTGGAGCTCACGAAGACCCGCACCCGCTGATCCGGGGTCTGGATGGTGGTCACCGGCGGCTGCTGCGACGCCACGGCGCCATCATGGCGGGAATCCCGCCCCGCAGGGCGCGCCCGTCACCCTGCCGTCCGAGTTCTACCGCCCGGCCGCGCACTCCAGGGTGAGCCTCCGATGGACGGGGGCGCAGGCCGGTCGGGCCGGACCCGGCTGAGCGGTCGGCTGCGCGAGGAGGCCTCGATGGCCGCGGTGCCGCTCCGGACTCTCCTCGACGTGCGTTCTCGTCGAGTTCTCCGAGCAGTTGACGAGGACCGGCCAACCGCTGTCGGCGACAGCAGCCGCGGCGGACGCCCACGCCGTTCCGCCGGCCGCGACGGTCCTGATGTGATCCGGCAATGCGCCAGGGTCGTCGCCCTTGAGCAGGTAACCGGCGACTCCCAGGGCCCGGGCCTCAGCCGCCGTCGCCGGCGTGAGACCCCCGGTGAGGATGACGACACGCACCTCCGGGTGGACGACGGCCAGCTCCCGCGTCGCTTCCAACCCGTCGGCGACCGGCATCCTCAGGTCCATCAGCACCACGTCCGGCCGGGTGCGGTCGACGGCCTCGGCCACCTGGCCGCCGTCGGAGCACTGCGCGACGACCTCGAGGTCGTCGGTGGCGGCGATCAGTCCGGCGAGAGCGTCTCGGATGAGCTGGTGGTCGTCGGCGATGAGGACCCTGATCGACATCGTTCTCCCTCGGCTCGGCTTCCCCGCCGCTGTCGTCGCTCTCAGCGGAGGTCCACCGAGCCTGAGCCACGGGAGACGGGCCGGTCAGCCCTGACCCTGGGTACCCGGGACCCCCGATCCGGGGGTCCGCGAAGGAGAGGGACAGGGCCGCTGCGACCTGCGGGTGATCGCGGCAGCCGCGGGGTCTAGCGGGTCGCCAGTACGGCGCGCAGGGCCTCGAGGGCGTTCGGGTTGATCGCGTACCAGACGTTGCGGCCGCGCTTCTCGCTGACCGCCAGCCCGCTGGCCACGATCTTCCCGAGGTGCACGGACACGGTGCCCTGGCTGCGACCGGACGGCTCGACCAGGTCGCAGGCGCAGATCGCGCCGTCGTCAGCGTTGGCGAGCAGGCTCACCAGCCGCAGCCGCACAGGGTCGGCCAGGACCGCGAACTGCCCGGCCAGGGTCTCGGCGTCGTCCTCGGTGAGCACCTCGGCGGTCAGCGGCGCGCAGCAGGCGACCACCTCGGGCGCCTGGAGCACCGGCAGCTCGCGCAGGGTCATCGGGGTCTCTCCTCGTCGTCGCCGGCCCAGCTCGGGCAGTCCCATTGACAACCGTCAATATATCGGTCACTGTCAATACGACAGTACCGCGCTCCCCCGAGATGACCGGGAGGTCACCCCATGTCCCGCATCCAGCTCGCTCTCGACGTCGACGACCTCGAGGCCGCCGTCAGCTTCTACAGCCGGCTGTTCGGAGCCGAGCCGGCCAAGCGCAAGCCCGGGTACGCGAACTTCGCGATCGACGAGCCGCCGCTCAAGCTGGTGCTGCTGGAGAACCCCGGCCGGGGCGGGTCCCTCAACCACCTCGGCGTCGAGGTCGAGTCCACCGCAGCCGTGCACGCCGAGATCGCCCGGCTGACCGGCGCGGGGCTGATCGCCGACGAGGAGATGGGCACCACCTGCTGCTACGCCACCCAGGACAAGGCGTGGCTGACCGGCCCCCGCGGAGAGCGCTGGGAGGTCTACACGGTGCTCGCCGACAGCGACACCTTCGGCACCAGTCCGCAGACCCTCATCGACGCCGGGCAGGTCCCCACCGGCGGCACCTGCTGCGGAACCGCGTAGGGCGGGCCGACAGAGACGACGGCTGGCGTCCCCGGGGCACCGGGAAGCGCAGGTGGAGCACCCCGTCGCCCTGGATGACCACCTCGGGATCCGCGAGCAGCAGGTGGCCGTCAGGGAGCGTTCCGAAGTACGGCTTCCCCCGCCCGAAGACCACCGGCACGATGTCGATCGCCACGTGGTCGATGAGTCCCAGCGCCAGCGCCTGCCCGCCGACCTCACCCGCGCCGACACCGATCTCCCCCTCGCCGGCCAGCTCCTGAGCTCGCGCGATCCCCTCCTCCACCGACGTGGCGAAGTGGTAGGGCGCCTCGGGATGCCAGCCCGTCGGCCGCGGTCGGTGCGAGACGACCACGACGTGGGAGCTCGCCGGCGGGTGACCCTCCCAGCCGTCGGTCAGGTCGAACTGGTGCCGCCCGATGACCAGCACCTCCTGGCGCGACCACATGCCGCGCACGTAGTCGGCCGAGGCCGCCGACACCCGGAACGGCGCACCGTGGACATCGGGATGGTCCTCGTCGACGAGGGGGTGGTCGCCGCTGAAGTACCAGTCGTGGAGCAGCCCCACGTCGTCGCGCTCATCGGCGATGAAGCCGTCCAGCGAGGCCACTGCGTGCAGGTACGTCGTCCCCATGCCCACTCCTCCCGCCGACGTGGATCCTCACCGGGCGCGCTCGGGACCTGCTCCTGCCAGCCACGCCAGCAGGCGGCCCCGTGACCAGCAGCGGCCGACGGCCTCGGCGTGCAGGGTCGACTGCCCGAGCACCGCCAGGCCGATGATGCTGTGGCCCGAGGCGCGGCGGTCGCCGAGTGTCGGCATCGCCGGCGCGACCCCGACCCCCTCCGCCGACACCCACGCCACCGCCCGGCCGACCGACGCCTCGTCGAGACGGTGCAGGAAGCGCCAGCGGCTCTCGAGCGGCAGGCGCGACAGCGCCCACGTCGTGGTCACGATCGGCAGGGCGCCGGCGGGCACGCGGGCGACGGCGTCGGGCAGCACATCGACGGCGTCACCTCGCAGCAGCAGCGGAGGGGCCG
Organism: Geodermatophilus sp. CPCC 205761; assembly: GCF_051383655.1. NCBI lineage: Bacteria > Bacillati > Actinomycetota > Actinomycetes > Geodermatophilales > Geodermatophilaceae > Geodermatophilus > Geodermatophilus sp. CPCC 205761. The sequence continues at coordinate 9,232 of NZ_JALPKQ010000017.1, read as the reverse complement.
TCGCCGCCAACGCCATCTCCGCGTCGAGCCGCGCGAGTCCCTCCGGCTGATCCGGGGGCAGGCAGGCGCGCAACCACCGGGCGTCCTCCGCGTCGGTCACGTCGACCGGATCGGGGCCGACGCCGACCCGGGCGACGACCTCGGGCACCGCCCTCGTCGGAACGCCCCGGCCGCCCACGATCGACGACGACAGCTGCACGGGAGACGACGGGTCGCCCAGCGACTGTCCGTTGCCGTACGTGATGCCCACGCGGTCGACGCAGACGTTGAGCCCGGCCGAACCACCCACGTCGATCAGTCCGACCGCGGTCGCGCCCACCCGAGCCGCCGCCTCGGCGATCGCCGGGTACAGCACGGCGCAGCGTCCGGTCTCGAGGGTCTGCGGCTGCCGGCGCACGGCGATGGCCACGACCGCGTCGGTCATGCGCAGCAGCGTGTCGATCGCCGCGCCGGCGGCGGCGTCGCCGTCCGCAGCGGCGCAGGCCGCGGCGAGCGCCGGGGCACGGCCGGCGAGGGCCAGGTCCTGCAGCGCGGCGAGGATGACCGTGGGATTCCGCCTGCGCGCCGGTGCGGCCTCGATGGCCCGCAGCGCCTCCTCGGACTCACTCAGGGCGACGGCGACGCGCTCGTACAGCGGCGAGGTCCCGGCGGCGTCGACCTCACCGAAGTGCCGGTACACCTGGGCGAGGGTGCGGTTCTCAGCCACACGTCCGCCGATCCCTGCGGTCGGCCCTGGCCATCCCGGCGATCGTAGGCCGGGCGGTGCGCTCACGTGCCGGTGTCGCCGAGCCAGTGGGCCAGCCGGCCGCTGCGATGGACGGCGAGGATGCGCCGCTCGGTGTCGTGGCGCTCGGCGGGCCGGGTGAAGACCAGCAGGACGTCGCCGGTGCGCAGCCGGGTGGTCGGGGCGACCGCGGAGGTGGTCCCGTCGCGCGCGAGCAGACCCGGCGTCGCCCCGTCGGGGAGGCGCAGCTCGTTCATGTAGACGCCGTGCAGGCGGGAGCCGGGCAGGACCCGGACCTGCAGGAGGTCGGTGCCGAGCTCGTGCAGGGACGACGTGCCGACGTCCATGTCCAGCGGCACGCGGCGGGTCCTGTCGCGCTCCGGCGAGCCGCCGGGCACGAGACGGCGAGGGATCCCGCGGGCCAGGCGCGGTGAGGAGTAGACCGCGATCGGGCCCAGGACGGCGAGGACGAGGACGTAGCCGGCGGCGAACGAGCCGAGCCGGGCGTCGAGCCCGGCGGCCAGCGCCAGCGAGGCGAGGACCAGCGAGAACTCGCCGCGGGTCAGGACGGTGAGGCCGATGTTCGCCGCCCCCACCCGGCCGAGCCGGTGCAGCCGGGCGGCGACGATGCCGGCCACGACCGCCAGCACGACCGTCGTCCCGGCGGCGACGAGGATCTGCGGGAGCACCGCCAGGACGTCGCCGAGGTCGATGGTCAGGCCGAAGTGGAAGAAGAAGATCGCGCCGAACCCGTCGCGCAGCGGGTGGGTCAGCTGCCGCAGCCGGCGGGCGGTCGGGGTGGAGGCCAGGATCAGGCCGATCATGAACGCGCCGATGGCGTCGGAGACGCCCAGGTGCTCGCCCGCGCCGGCGGTGCTGATCGCCAGCCCCAGTGCGAGGACGACGACGATCTCCTCGTCCCTGGTGCGCATCAGCGCGCTGACCCACCGCGTCCCGAACCGCGCCACCACGGACAGCACCAGCAGGAACGCGAAGGCGACCCCCACGCCCACGACGGCGTCGAGCACGCCGGAGGCGCCGCCGAGCACCGGCTGCAGCAGGGCCAGGTAGAGGGCGAGGAAGAGGTCCTCGATGACGACGATCCCGAGGATGACGCGGGTCTCCGGGTTGCCGAGCCGCCGGGTCTCCACCAGCAGCTTGGTCACGATCGCCGACGACGAGATGCCGACGATGCCGGCCACCACGAACGCCTCCGCCGTGCCCCAGCCCAGCGCGAAGCCCAGCGCCAGCCCGCCTCCGATGTTCAGGCAGAGGTAGACCGCGGCCGCCACCGCCAGCCGCCGCCCGCCGGAGGTGAGCTGGGCGAGGGAGAACTCCAGGCCCAGGTAGAAGAGGAGGAACACCAGGCCGAGGCGGGCGACGAGCTCCAGGTCTGCCGGGTCGCCGACCAGGACGAAGCCGGGCGTGTGCGGGCCCAGCAGCACGCCGGCGAGCATGAACAGCGGGATGGTCGGCAGCCCGATGGGCACGCCGGCCCGGGCGATCAGACCGCAGACCAGGAAGGCGCCGCCGAGTGCGAGGAGTGCCTCAGCGACGTGGTGCACCCGGCCTCCTCGTGGACGTCCTCCTCCACCCGCCGACGCCACCTGCCGATCGCCGGCCCGCACGATCCTCACCGGCCGAGCGGCTGGGGCGGAATCCGTGGCAGCACCCATCTCCGGCCCGGCCGTGGCACGGGCATGGGTGCTGAACCCCATCTTCGCCGCCGGTGCTTGGCCGGCGGCCTCCCGTGCCCGAGGCTCGACGTCGTCGGACACACCAGCAGGGGGGCGGATGGCGCAGGAGGCACGGCTGAGGGCAGGGCGCGGGTTGCCGCTCTTCTGGCGCGTCTGCCTGGTCAACGGCGCCGTCTTCGCGGTCGGCACCGCAGTGCTGGCGGCCTCCCCGGCCACCGTCTCGACGCCGGTGCTGGCCCGCGAGGCCCTGGTGCTCGCCGTCGGTCTGAGCGCGATGCTGCTTGCCAACGGGCTGCTGCTGCGCACCACGCTGGGACCGCTGGACCGGCTGCGGCTCCTCATGGAGGACGTCGACCTGCTGCGCCCCGGCCAGCGCCTCCCGGAGCAGGGCAGCGGACCGGCCTCCGACCTCATCCGCAGCTTCAACGCCATGCTCGACCGGCTCGAGGCCGAGCGCGCCGCCGCCAGCGGACAGGCCCTCGCCGCTCAGGAGGCCGAGCGCCGGCGGGTGGCCCAGGAGCTGCACGACGAGGTGGGGCAGAGCCTGACCGCGGTCCTGCTGGGCCTGCGCCAGGTCGCCGACCGCGCGCCCGCGGAGCTGCAGCAGGAGGTGCAGCTCGTTCAGGAGTCCGCACGGGCCAGCCTCGACGAGGTGCGGCAGGTGGTCCGGCGGCTGCGCCCGGGCGTGCTCGACGACCTGGGACTGGTCAGCGCCCTGACCTCGCTGGTGACCGAGTACGCCCGGCTCACCGGCGTCGAGGTGTGCCGCCGGTTCTCCCCGGACCTGCCCCCGTTGGGTCCCGAGGCCGAGCTCGTCGTCTACCGGGTGGCGCAGGAGGCGCTGACCAACGTCGCCCGGCACGCCGCCGCCCGGCGGGTCCGGGTCGACCTGTCCCCCACCTTCGCCGCCGGCGACGCGGTGCAACTGCGCGTCGTCGACGACGGCCGTGGTCTCGGGGACAGCCGCGAGGGAGCCGGGATGCGCGGCATGCGGGAGCGGGCGATGCTCGTCGCCGCCACGCTCACCCTCGGCGCGCACGAGGAGGGCGGCACCGAGCTGCGGCTGCTGGTCCCGGTGCCCGGGCCGGGGGGCGGCCGGTGAACCGCCCGCCGGTCACCCGGATCCTGCTCGCCGACGACCACGCCCTCGTCCGCCGCGGCGTCCGCCTGATCCTGGACAGCGAGCCGGACCTGGCCGTCGTCGCCGAGGCCGGCGACGGTGCGGAGGCATTGGCGCTGGCCCGCGTGCACGCCATCGACCTCGCCGTCCTCGACGTCGCGATGCCCCGCCTCACCGGCCTGCAGGCCGCCCGCGAGCTGTCCCGCCGATCGCCGGACACGCGCATCCTGCTGTTGTCGATGTACGACAACGACCAGTACTTCTTCGAGGCGCTCCGCGCGGGCGCGTCGGGCTACGTGCTCAAGTCGGTCGCCGACCGCGACCTCGTCGAGGCCTGCCGGGCCGTCATGCGGGAGGAGCCGTTCATCCACCCGGATGCCCTGACCGCGCTCATGCGCGAGTACCTGCAGCGCGCCGGCCGCGGCGAACGCCTGCCCGGCAGCGTCCTGTCGGCACGCGAGGAGGAGGTCGTCAAGCTGATCGCCGAGGGCTGCTCCTCGCAGGAGATCGCCGACCTGCTGGTGATCAGCGTCAAGACCGTCGAGCGGCACCGGGCCAACGTCCTCGCCAAGCTCGAGATGCGCGACCGCACCCAGCTCACCCGCTACGCGATCCGCACCGGCCTGATCGAACCCTGAACCCCAGCCCGGGTGACGACCGCCCCGCCGTCCTGTCGGTGCCGACGGCGAGAATCCGGGGATGGCTGCCTTCTTCCTCCCGCGGGCGAGCGACGACGAGCAGGCGGAGCGGCTGTACGACGCCCTCGCCGAGTTCGCCGGCTGCGAGCCGGCCCCCGCCGGCCGGCGCGTCCACTCGATCGCCTTCACCCACGAGGGGGCCCAGTGGGTCGCCGAGGTCGGGGAGGAACTGAGCGGACGGCGGACGACCCAGCAGCTCCGCCGCGGCGAGCTGATCGAGCGCACCGAGCACCTGTCGTCGTCCTCACGGGTGCTCGCCGTCTACCCCGGCACGCCGTTCGTGGTCGTCACCGACGCCCAGCCGATCACCGGCGCGCCATCGGAGTGGGCCAACCCGTTCACCGCCCAGCCGGACCGCGTGACCTGGTTCGACGTCACGTGAGGCGCCGGGCCGACGACGTCGGTGCGGCTCAGGCAGGGACCTCCCCCGTGGCGACGACGTCCGTCGGTGCCGGCGGAGCCACCCGGCCGGGCTCGAGGCTGATGCCGTACGCCGAGTACGCGGCCGGTGGGGTGCCCGCGCCGGCGAAGGCCTGCAGGTCACCCTGCGCGTCGCCGACGTCGAACGTCCCCAGTGCCTGGGGCGAGTCGTTCCGGATCCCCCACAGCACGTAGGTGGTGTCCGAGCTGTCGTTCGCAGCCATCCCGTGGGTCACCACCTGCACCTCGTCCTCGCGGGTCAGCACCGTGGCGACAGCACGGCCCTCCGCATCGGCGAGGGCGGTGATCGTCGCGGAGCCCGGGTCCAGCAACGCCTGGACGATCTCGGCCTGCGCCTGGGCACTCGCCCGCGCCTCGTCCCGCGAGTCGACGACGACGACGAGGGCCACACCGAGTCCCACCACGGCCGCGGCCGCCGCGGCCAGCGTCGCGGCCAGGAGCCGCCGCCGCACGGGGCGGGGGCGGCTCCGGCGAGGGACGGCGATCGGAGCCGCACCTCCGGCGCGGTGCGCCGTCGCGCCCGCCGGTGACCCGCCCGGCACCGCCGGCTCCGGGTCCTGCTCGGCCTCCGCCACGGCCGCCCGCAGCCGGCTGCGGAGGTCGTCGGACGGCTCGGCCGGCGGGGCCGCTCCGGCCATCCCGGCCATGACCAGTCCGATCTCCTCGACGATCGCGGCACAGCGGGAGCACGTCGCCCGGTGCGCGGCGAACGACGCGGCGTCCTCGGGCTCCAGGGCGTGCAGTGCCCACCCCACCGCGAGCGCCTCGAACTCCTCGTGCTCCTCGTCCGGCTCCGGACCGCCGCTCATCGCTGCCCCCTCTCGACCGGACCGGCACCCCGGGCGCCGTCGGTACCGACCGCGTCCCCCAACGCGGCCCTGAGCCGCCGCATCCCGGCCAGCATCCGGGTCTTGACCGTCCCCAGCGGCACATCGGTGAGCGCCGCGACCTCGCGCTGGGTGTACCCCCCGTAGTAGGCCAGGACGAGCGCCTGGCGCTGGGACGACGGGAGGGAGCCGAGTGCCGAGCGCACCCGGTCGGAGACCACCCGGTCCAGCGCCTGGTCCTCGACGTCGTCCACCCTCGTCGGAGCGGTCAGCAGCAGATCGTCCTCGACCAGCCCCCTCCGGCGGCGCTGCGACTCCTCGCGGCGGACCGCGTCAACGGCCTTGTGGTGCACCATCGCCATCAGCCAGGCGGCCACGGTGGCCCGGGACCCGTCGAAGGCCGCCGGGTTCCGCCACACAGCGAGGAAGACCTCCTGCAGCACGTCCTCGGCCAGGGCGTCGTCGGCGAGGATCCTGCGGGCCAGGCCGAACGCCGGCCGGCGGAAGCGCTGGTAGAGGTCGTCGACGGCGGCCCGGTCACCGGCGCGGATCCGTCCGAGGAGGGTGGCGGACGCCGCGTCGTCCTCCGGCGGCCGTGCCGGACGGCTCACGGCCACCACCGTATCGCCCGTCCCTCGCGGGCACGCCCCGCCGGACCGGGCACGCCCGTCCGCCGCCGCAGCAGGCACGGCGACCCGACCTGCGAACTCCTGCGCCACGGCGGCTCCTCGTGTCCGGTGGACGTGCCCGCGAGGACGTTCGCGCCCCGGCCCGCCGGCGGTTCATCGCGTGGTGTCCCGGCGCACCGGTGAACCGGATCCCACCCAGCCGCCGAAGACCCCTCGTGACCCTCACGGACCGAGCCGCCACCCCCGCCGGCGGCGGGCAGGCCGGCCGCACGCCGCCCCGACCGGGCGGGGGCCGGCTGCCCGCCGCGCTCGCCGGTCTGCTCGCGGCCGCGGTCGCCCTCGGTGTGGCCGAGTTGGCCGCCGCGTTCGTCGGTCCCGGCTCCTCGCCGGTGGTGGCGGTCGGGGACGCCGTCATCACCGTGGTCCCCGAGCCGGTCAAGGCCTTCGCCATCGCCACGTTCGGGGAGAACGACAAGACCGCCCTCGTCGCCGGCACGCTGCTGCTCGTCGCGCTCTACGCGCTGGGCCTGGGGCTGGTCGCGCGCCGCGACCGCCGTCTCGGGGTGGCCGGCGTCCTCCTCTTCGGCCTGGCCGGCGCGCTGAGCGCGCTCCTGGGCCCGGCCGGTCGTGCGGTCGACGCGCTGCCGTCGGTCGTCGGCGCACTCGCCGGCGTCGTCGCCCTCCTGGCCCTCCTCGCACCGCTCCCCGGGCCGGGTGCGGCGCCCTCGCCCGGGCGGAGCCCCGCCGCGGTCGACCGGGGGCCGGTCGCGGACCGCGTGCGCGGGCTGCTCGGCGCCGGCGACCGCAAGGGCCCGGCACTCGACCGCCGGAGGTTCTTCCTCACCGGGGCGGTCGCGGTCGGTGTCGCCGCCGTCGCCGGCGGCGGCGGACGGCTGGTGCAGCGCCGCTTCGACGTGGCCGGCAGCCGGGCCGCGCTCGTCCTGCCGCGTCCGGTGTCCCCCGCCGCCGGACTGCCCGCCGGCGCCGACCTGTCCCGTGCCGTCGACGGCCTCACCCCGCTGTTCACGGGCAACCGCGACTTCTACCGGGTGGACACCGCGATCGTCGTCCCGCAGCTGCGGCCGGTCGACTACCGGCTCGCCCTGGCCGGCATGTTCGACTCACCCCGCACCCACTCGCTGACCGACCTCTTCGAGCGGAACGACCTGATCGAGCGGGACATCACCCTCACCTGCGTGTCCAACGAGGTCGGCGGGCGCCTGGCCGGCACGGCCCGGTGGCTCGGCGTCCCCCTCGGCGCCTTCCTGCGCGAGCACGGCGTCCGGCCGGAGTGCAGCCAGCTGGTCTGCCGGTCCGCGGACGGCATGACGATCGGCGCGCCCACGCGGTCGGCCCTGGAGGTGTCCGACGCGATGCTGGCGATCGGCATGAACGGCGAGCCGCTCCCCGTCGAGCACGGCTTCCCGGTGCGCATGCTGATCCCCGGCCTCTACGGCTACGTCTCGGCCTGCAAGTGGCTGACCCGCATCGACGCGACCACCTTCGTGGCCTTCGACCCCTACTGGGTCGAGCGCGGTTGGGCGGCCGAGGCGCCGATCAGGATCGCCTCGCGCATCGACACCCCGTCCGCGCTGCGCCGCCTGCCCGCCGGTGTCCGGCCGATCGCCGGCGTGGCGTGGGCGCAGACCCGGGGCATCGCCCGCGTCGAGGTCAAGGTCGACGACGGGGACTGGACGGAGGCCCGCCTCTCACCCGAGGTCGACGCCGACCTGTGGCGCCAGTGGGTACTGACCCACGACTTCCCGCCGGGCCCGCACACGGTGACCGTCCGGGCCACCGCGGCCGACGGCGAGGTGCAGCCCCAGGAGCGCGCCGCACCGTTCCCCGCCGGCGCGACCGGCTGGCACTCCATCCAGGTGGTCACCGGCTGACCCCTGTCGCCCGGCTCCGGCCGGGCCCCTGACCCGTCCTCCGGCACCCGCCGGCGGACGTGCCGGACCGCGCCTGCGGCCGGAGCACCACCCCGCCCGCGACGGGCCGTGACCCCGCCCGTCGCACGGAAGGACAAGGAGCACCACCTCGTGACGAGCACCCTCCTGCGCCGCGGCGCCCTCCTCACCGCCGCCGGCACCCTGGCGATCGGTCTCAGCGCCTGCGGCGCGGACGACACCACGGACAGCACTGCCGCGGCGGGCACGAGCGGCAGCGTGAGCTCCCCGGCCGACGCGAGCGGCACGATGCCCACGACCGGCGCCCCCTTCGGCGCGGGTTGCTCCGCGGTACCGGCCGACGGCGAGGGCAGCTTCGCCGGGATGACCGACGACCCGGTCGCCACCGCGGCCGGCAACAACCCCGCCCTGTCGACCCTCGTCGCCGCGGTCGGGGCGGCCGGCCTCGGCGACTCGCTGAACTCCGCGTCGGACATCACCGTGCTGGCCCCGGCGAACGCGGCGTTCGAGGCGGTCCCCGCCGATGCGCTCGACGCCCTGCTGGCCGACCGGGCACAGCTCACCGCCGTCCTCACCCACCACGTGCTCGATGGACGGCTGGCCCCCGAGGACCTGGCCGGCACGCACACCACCCTGAACGGTGACCAGGTGACCGTCCAGGGCTCGGGTGAGGACTTCACGGTCGCCGCCGACGGCACGGTCCTGGGGCAGATGGACGCCGCCGTGGTCTGCGGCAACGTGCAGACGGCCAACGCCACCGTCTACATCATCGACCAGGTGCTCGCTCCCGCCGCCGGCTGACGGGGCGCGTCCCGCTCCTGCTCCTCTCCTGGCACCACGGGGGCGCCAGGCCGCCGGCAGGACACCTCCGCGCACCGCGGCCCCGATCGAGGGCCGCGGTGCGACCGGCGGTCAGCAGCAACGGCTGACCGGCGTGCGCTCCAGTGCGTCGGCCCGCCGGCGCTCGAACTCCCGCCGGCTGATCGGCTCGTGCCCGTGCTCGGCGCAGTGCCGCAGGTAGTCGTCCCAGCGCGCCTCGCCGCTCCACTCGCGCAGGTACCAGCGCACCCCCCGCCAGGCCCGGACGGCGGCCTCGCGCCCCTGTCCGCTCACCATGCCCTCCGTTCGCTCCCGCGGGGCGCTCCGCTCCTCGCTCGTTCCTCGCTGCGATGCTCACGCCCCTGTC